>NZ_JACIYL010000936.1 GCF_014359955.1 Thermogutta sp.
AGAATCAAATGATTCTCCGCGACGGGATCGGCGGGGTTTGTTTGAAGTGCCCGACGGAAGGCGGCCTCCGCGGCTTCGAAGTCGCCGCGCCGCATCGCGATTCGGCCCAACAGATCAGCAGAGATCGCGGCAGTTTCCTGATGTTTTTCCGCCTGGGTAGCCAAATCCCATGCCTCTTGCCAGTTTTGCAGTTGATATTGCGAAATAGCCGCGTAAAAAAGAGACCATGGATCCTCGGGCGATTTCTTCAACGCACGCGTCAGCCAGGCCAATGCCGACTCATATTGTCCGGCCTCGAAATCGAGAACACCCAGCGCACACAACGACCTCACATGTTTGGGGTCTTTCTCCAAAGCTTTTTGGTACAATTCCCGCGCGCGAGGTCGATCCGTCGCCAAATCGGCCTTTTCACCGGCCGTGTAGAAATCCTCGGCTGATTTTTCTGAATCAGGTTTTTCCTGGAATCGCGACGGGTCAGGCGGTTCAACTTTGGGAATTTCCAAGGGCGACCGATACGTGGCCAGCAAGCTGCCGTCTCTGGCACGAAATTCCACAGAAAAGCTCTGCGATGCTGCCACCGGCACGGCAAGGCGAACAGGTTTTTGGGGTGAAAGGTCAACCGAATATCGGGCGATTTCGCGATTTTCCTGGCTGATGATACATGTCGCCCCGTTGTAAATACCTGTCGCTATTGCGCGCAGTTCCACACCCTTTCGACGACGCATCACATTGACAGCGAGATGGCGGGTGGCCAATTCGAACCCATCCCCCAGCCCGTGGACAGGATACCACCATTCTCTCCAAGCCACTGTTTGTCTAGGACGCAAGCGACCGTAGTCAGACTGTGTCGGCAGAGGACCACTTTGCACTTCGATATAGGGGCCATCTTCGTCCGTGAGATCTTCTTCCGCGACCCTTCCAAATTCCCACTCGCCCCAGGTCCATGCTTTTTTACCACTAAGCTCTCGGTGATCTGCCCATTGAACGAGTCCGCGATCCGCATCCACGTCATAGGCTCCAAAAAAATCATGAGTACACTGAACAGCAAACACGGAGGCGTACGTTTCATAGTTTTTTAACCATGACAGATCTTTCCCATCGTGGATTGGCCAGCGGAAGAACTCTCGGGCGTTGTGGTCTGTTCCCAAACTCATGGGAAAAATGAATCGGGTTCCCGTTTTATTGGGAAAAGCCGTGCAGTTCCAAAAATAATAGGGGTGCATGCCGTCAGTGGGATTGTAGAGCGAAATACTCTCTTCCAAGAATGCTTTGCCCGGACTGAGTGTCACGCGAACAATCCAGCGGGTCCGGAAGATTTGTTCGGTGTTGGAAATCTCCAGGGTGGCTGAACCATCCGGATTCTGATGGACCGCCACGTTGACGGGCGAGAGACACGTGACGGTGTGTCCGTGGGGACCCGAGTTCCATTCAATGCCACCGGAGATCCACGCCCCGCGCATGGCGATCATGGCGGGCTTTATCACGCGATTCAGATGGAACATTTCCTGGCCGGTTGTCTTGTCCAGCACGGAATGAATGCGTCCTCCCAATTCCG
>NZ_JACIYL010000937.1 GCF_014359955.1 Thermogutta sp.
GCTTCGCTCCGAAACTGACCGATGCGATGCATCTTGAACGTGACATCGGCCCCCCAACTTGTGACCGTCCACACCAGAACCACGGATAGTGGTGAAAGAGCGACCCAAATTCGGTGTAAACTCATGGATTCTCCTCCGATGCTAATTCACTTTCCCAACGCGGTATTCACTCATGCTCAGTGTGGCAGCATATTGCTCACCAATAGGCTAGTCTAACGCGACGACTTCCGCAAGAGACCGGCCAAGCGGGGTGTTCTTCGGTATGAGGTGCCGATTGACCGAGATTGCCGAGATTGTATCATGGGCGCCCGAGAGCTGAGACTGAAAAATTCTGTTCAACTGGGAGTGGCAAAGATGGGATTGACCTCGCGACAGCGGGTGCAGATGGCACTTTCGCACCAGCAGCCGGATTACGTTCCACTCGATCTTGGTGGTAGTCCCGTTACAGGAATGCACGTCAGCAGTGTTTATCTCCTGCGGCAGGCCCTGGGGCTTGATCCTCCGGGAACCCCGGTGAAGGTTGTCGAGCCCTACCAGATGCTGGGCGAAATCGATGAGCGGCTCCAGGCGGCTTTGGGAGTGGACGTTGTGCCGCTTGGGCGTCGCAAGAACATGTTCGGCTTTGAGAATAAGGACTGGAAGCCCTGGCAACTGTGGGATGGGACGCCCGTCCTCGTTCCCGGAGATTTTAACACAGAACCGGAACCGAACGGGGATTTAACGATGTATCCCGAGGGAGATAAGTCGGCACCGCCGAGCGGGAGGATGCCAAAAAACGGGTTTTACTTTGACACGATCATTCGACAGGACCCAATCGATGAGGAGAAGCTCAATCCGGAGGATAACCTGGAAGAGTTCACACCCATCGATGATGACGAGTTGCAATGGCTGGCCACCGAGGCCGACCGATTGTATCGCGAAACCGACAAGGCGATCCTCGCCAATTTTGGCGGAACCGCTTTTGGGGACATTGCCCTTGTGCCGGCTCCCTTTTTGAAGCATCCCAAGGGTATCCGCGATGTGGCGGAATGGTACATGAGCACGGTGACGCGATTCGATTATGTGTGGAAGGTCTTCGAAAGACAATGCGAAATCGGGATTGCCAATCTGAAAAGAATTTATGAAGCGGTGGGTGATCGTGTGACCGCAGTGTTCATCACTGGCACGGACTTCGGTCAACAGCATGGGCCGTTCATCAGTCCCCAAACGTATCGGCGGCTTTTCAAACCGTTCCACCAACGAGTGAATGCATGGGTCCACGAAAATACCCCCTGGAAGACATTTATTCACTCGTGCGGTTCCGTCGTGGCCTTTCTGGATGATTTCATCGAAGCCGGGTTCGATATCCTTAACCCGGTGCAATGTTCCGCGGCCGGCATGGACCCGCGGATGCTCAAAGAAAGATACGGCGACCGACTTGTCTTCTGGGGCGGAGGAGTTGACACACAGAAGACATTACCCTTTGGAACTCCTGATGATGTCCGTCGGGAAGTGAGGGAGCGGATAGAAATCTTTGGACGCGGCGGAGGTTTCGTCTTCAACACGGTGCACAA
>NZ_JACIYL010000938.1 GCF_014359955.1 Thermogutta sp.
CGCTCTGTACAGAATCGCTGAAAACTGGTGCAGCGATCCGGCGACGGAGGAGTATTTTCGAATCGTTTGTCCCGGTGGCCAGGTCTCCCTTCGCGCGGTCAGCTATTTACCGCTCGTTTCGCCAGGGGAAATGCTCGCCACGCTCGAGGAACTCTACGATCGCATGGGCTATCGGAATCGCACGGAGGAACCCCCCGATCACCTTGCCGTGCTGGCGGATTGCTATGCTTTTTTATCCCTTCGGGCGGCTTACATGCTGGCAAACCAGCGACAGGACGACTTTTTGTCTTTCCTCCATCTTCGCGACCATCTGGCTCTTCAGTACCTTTTACCGGTACTTTCTTCCCTGGTGGAGAAGCTCCAGAATCACCAGATAGCCAGTTTGCGCGCGACCGTTGAATGGATGCGGGATGTCCTCCATTCATCAGCGTGCCACAATCTGAGCCCGCCATCACAAGTGGCCGACTAACTGAACAAAGTTCGGAGCGCGATCGGTCTTTTCTTCACATCCCACACCGAACGAGCTTGCTCAGAGATTTTAGAGAAGCACAGATTAAACGACGAAATCGAAATACTGAAGCGGTGATCACGCCTGAGGCGACTTTTGCGCAAATGCGATGATGCCGTTCTCATCCGCAATAAAATCCAGTAATCACCGCGCACATATTGGACAAGCTTAATTTGCGGGACTCAATTTCAAGTATTCCTCACATGGCCGTTTACTCCTGTTAATTCTCTTTTTTCAACGGAAGATGGCTTCGCGCAAGCTCGCACCAGGGGCCGTCAGGCACCAGATCGAGAAACCTTTGCCAATGCTTGACCGCTTCTTGATGCCTGCCCGTTTCTTCCAGGAGCTGGGCCAGCAGGAAATGCGCGTCGGGGAAATCTGGATGGAGCTGGATTGCACCTTCGTAAGCGGCCAGCGCCAGTTCCCTGTCGCCGAGTTCTACAAGGACGGAACCAAGGTTCAGATAGGCTTCCAGATATTCCGGATCCAGTTCCAGCGTCATGAAGTAGCGCTCTCTCGCACCGGAAAGATCACCTGCCCGATACAGCAAGTCAGCCAGACGAAAACAGACCTCGGCTTGCGGTCCACCCGTGGCCAGAATGAGTCGGTAGGCCTCAATGGCATCGGCCAGCCGGTTGGTTTCTTCGCACACCTCCGCGATCGAAAGCAACTCCTCCCTGCTCCAACTTTCCGCTGCAAAGCCGTGGGCGAGTGATTTCTCCAACGAGATAATGCCCGTGCCGGGTACGGCGTCGGTCTCGAAAAAGTCAAAATGAAACTGGCCGGTTGGGTCAACAAGTTTATCGCCATACCGGAAAAACGCCTGCTGCCACCGGACGACGAGGGGCCAGCGCTGCAGGGCCTCTCGCAGAAAGGGTGATTTCTCTGCCAGATTCCGCCATCGTCCGAGGATCCGCCGAACGGAGACACCGGCTTTGGCAAGTTCCGCCAGGTTTTTCGCCCGAATCACCGCCTGGTAATCGAAATAAGCAAGACGGCAAACAGTTTGCGTGGGCACCAGCAACCCGATCCGCTGCCAC
>NZ_JACIYL010000939.1 GCF_014359955.1 Thermogutta sp.
CAGGAACTTGTCTGCGGACGTGACAAACAAAGTGCGGAACTCTTTTCCGCCGAAAACGCAGTTCGAGGCGTAGGGCACGGCAATTGTTCCGAGATACCGCCCCTTCTCGCTGTACACTTTAATGCCCGTCTTTCCACAGGCGACGTATAAATTCCCCCACTCATCCATGGTCATGCCGTCGGGATGGGCTCCCAGATCGATCCATTTTTCCACTTCACCGAGTTTTCCCGGTCCGATCACTGGATACCGATATATGATCCCCGCCGCGTTGTCCGCCAGATAAAGGTACCGATTACGGGGATCCAGTAAGATGCCGTTCGGCCGCACACAGACTTCGGACACGCGTGTAACTTCCCCCTCGGGGCTGACGTAATAAACGGCTTCTTTCATCAGTGACGGCTGACCCCGATGATGGTAATTGGGATCGGTAAAATAAAAACCGTCTTGCAGATCGACGGTAAGATCGTTCGGTTCGTTAAAGGGCGTCCCCTGATAGTTTGACGCCACGATGCGCTTTTTCCTGGTTGTGACGTCGAAGGCGACAACCCTGCGGGCAGCCCCTTCACAGACCAGAAGTTCGCCCTTGCTGTTGAACATCATGCCGTTGGCGTCAGTGCTGTCGTTGACGAAGAGCTCCACCCCTTTTCCTATCCGGTAAACATAGATTGAGTCGTTTTTCCCATCCGAGAAATAGACATTTCCTTCGGCATCGGCGGCCGGTCCTTCACAGAATCCGTAACCGGTTCCCAGGACGATGGGTTCTGTTCCCGGCGGCACGATGTCGGCGACACTTTGCGGCATCTGGCCCGCTTCCGAATCTGCTTGACTATCGTCCGCACAGGCAGCAGCCAGGCCGCAGAGGATGGCAATCGTGCACAGTACACTCCAGCAATCGATGACAGAAAAACGGCACTTCATCGTGATCACCTTTCGTGCTTGACCCACGTTGTCTGTTTACCATGTTAGTTCGCGCTATGACTTTCGACGGTAACCGTCGGGGTGATCCCTGAACCACCGCCAGGCGGTCTCCACAATCGCGTCGATGTCTGTGTACTCGGCGGTCCAGTTCAGCTCGCGGCGGATTTTGCTGGCATCCGCGTAGAGGATAGCGGGATCGCCCGGCCTCCTGGGGCCATATACCACCGGGATCTTTCGGCCGGTGACCCGTTCTACCGACTGGAGGACTTCTTTCACCGAGTATCCGCGACCGATGCCCAGATTATAAATGAGCCGCGATCCCGCCTGGAGCGCCTCCATCACCATGATGTGGGCACGACAGAGGTCTTCCACATGGATGTAGTCCCGGATGCACGTGCCATCCGGGGTGGGATAATCGGTGCCAAACACGACGAACTGGGGGCGCTTTCCCAGAGCTGTAAGCAGAAGAGAGGGAATCAAATGGGTTTCTGGATCGTGGTCCTCTCCCAGAGTGCCGTCCCGCGCTGCTCCCGCCACGTTGAAGTAGCGGAGCGCTGCATAGGAAAACGTCGGCCGACTCGTTGCATAATCGGCCAGAATTTTTTCCACAAAAAGTTTGGAGCGTCC
>NZ_JACIYL010000094.1 GCF_014359955.1 Thermogutta sp.
GCAACGGCGTTGAGCACCTTCCCGGAGGACGCCCGGGTGGCCAATCCTTTGGCATCAGCGGGGAACGCGGGAATGTCGCGGTCCCATCCTTTGGGAAGTTCTCCATTGATGATCTTCCGGATTTCATCGGCCTCTTGCGGATAGCTCTCCGCGTATTTCGCGAAAAGCGACTCCCACTGCTCGCGGAGTTGCGGCCCCCGTGTTCCAATTCCCGCGCGGAAATGTTCCAGCACTTCCGGCGGTACAAGAAATTTGGCGTCCACCGGCCAGCCGTAAAACTGTTTGGCCAGCCGAATTTCTTCCTCGCCCAGCGGAGCCCCGTGGGCCTCGTGGGTGTTCTGCTTGTTGGGTGCGCCCCAGGCGATAATGCTCTTGACGATGATCAGCGTGGGACGCTCGCCGCTTGGGTTAAACTGCTTGAGGGCGTCTCGCAGGCTGTCAAGATCGTTGACGTCGTCCACGCGATGGACATCCCATCCATAAGCCCGAAACCGCGCGGCCACGTCTTCACTGAACGCCAGCGAGGTGTGGCCCTCGATGGTGATCTGGTTGTCGTCGTAAATCCAGCAGAGATTGCCCAGCTTGAGGTGACCGGCCAGCGAAGCCGCCTCGCTGGAGACGCCCTCCATCAGGTCGCCATCGCTGCACAGCACATAGATGCCGTAGTTGAACAGGTCAAAGCCCGGCCGGTTGTACCGTGCGGCCAGCCATTTGCCGGCAATAGCCATGCCAACACTCGTCCCCACGCCCTGGCCGAGCGGACCGGTGGTCACCTCGACGCCGGAGGTGTGCCGGTATTCCGGGTGGCCGGGGCAACGGCTGTGAAGTTGCCGGAATTGCCGGATATGGTCGAGAGGCACCGCCAGTTCGCCGGTGGGTCGGCCATTGTCATCCACCTGCTGGACTTGCGCGAGATGAAGGAGCGAGTAAAGGAGCATCGAGGCATGCCCGCAGGACAGGACGAACCTGTCCCGATTGACCCACAGGGGATGCGTGGGATCGTAACGAAGAATGTCGTTGAAGATGACGTACCCGACCGGGGCCAGCGCCATCGGCGTGCCTGGATGGCCGCTCTTGGCTGCTTCCACGGCATCCATGGAAAGTGTCCGGATGGTGTTGATCGCGAGCTGCTCAATCGAAGAGGTCTGGGTTTCCGCCATTGTCACTCCCTGAAGTTTCTAGAAAGATGCCCAAGCTGCATCGTCACGATTGGCTCGATCTCACGGACGCATGTTTTTGCGTGCATGCCCTGACCGGGCCTGGTTCCGCACACACCCTATGTGCATTGACGCGTCCCGGCGCTACCCGCCCACGGATCAGTGGACCACCTGGGCGGTGACGCTTGAGCCGAAAAACCTGAAACGTTCAATTTAGGGGGGAACCCCCGCACCGTCAACGCAGCGCGGAATGAACGCCCTTTGGACTTGCCCTTTAGACTTGCCGGGCGTGCCCGTCCGTCGTTTCGGAGGGACCTTCCTGTCACGGCAACAGTTTGAGGTGTGGACAAACCGTTTCACGGGCGGAGCCCCAACCGCTCGGTTCAATGCCTGCTGACACGGTAAGGGCCATTGATGAATTACCCCTCGTTTCAGGCACCCCGAGCACGGTCCCGAATTCGTTTTTGCTTGCCCCCATATCGAGGGGTTTTCATTTGAATCAAAGACATTATCTTGAGAGTTTTATAGGGCTTTGGGTTCCGAAATCGTGGCACAAGACCGCGCAGGGGGATGACCTGGAGACCGTACCGTCGGCGTTCCCGTTTCCCTTCAATGTTGGCCCTCAATAGCGAAAGGGAGCGGTAAACACCCAAGTTCGTCACCTCTCCGTTCGGCCATCGCTGAGGACAGGAACGCCCATCCGCGGTGCGTGTCTCGGAGGAATTTTTCTCGGCGTGCTTCCGGACAAGGTTGCCTGGGAAGTCGCCGACAAATAATTCAATAGGAGAGCTTGTGTCTTAAACGAGTCACCATTAGGTGTCACATAATCCCCCGCCGCCTGCCCAGTCGTCGGAAACTCGCTCGGTGGGGCTCGGCATGCCAGTTTGGGGCATGACCGGCCGACAGGCGACGAAGAGCGGGCGTGCGATCCCCTAATAAAGAGGGCTCAGTGGTACTTCCTGGGAGTGACGGGTCGGAGTCAACGACGGACTTGGTCTTTGGAACAGCGACAGGAGTGTGGTGAGACGCGATGTGTATCCTTGCTCTGCAGTATCAGATAGCGAAAGACGCACCGATCCTTGTGGCGCACAATCGGGAGGAGGCCCTTGATCGGCCGAGCCAACCCCCACGCATTCAGTCCGGGCGACCGCGCGTGGTCTGTCCCATAGACCGAAAAGCCGGGGGAACCTGGCTGGGAGTCAATCAGCATGGCCTGTTCGTGGCGGTGGGCAATCGGCCCAAGCGGCATGTGCCGCTGGAACCCATTTCCCGAGGCATCCTGTGCCGAAAACTGCTGGGCTTCACGAACGCACGGGACGCCGCCCAGTACGCCGTTGAAGAGCTTTCCACCGGGCAGTACATGGGCGCCAACTACATCTGCGCGGACGCCAACTTTGCCGCGGTGGTCTATGGTGGCGACGAGGTCCGTCTGGTGGAACTTCCGCCGGGGCTCCATATTCTGACCAACGGCGACATCAACGACCCGAATGACCCTCGCCAGGAATTTGTGCGGCGGTTGCTCACGTTGCAGCGGCTGGATTCGGCCGTCGCTTTCCTGGCGGTGGCCAGCCGAACTTTCGCCCGCCGGTGTGACGCCAACGGGAAATGGGGGGTCGTATTTACCCGGGGCAATTTCGGCACGGTCAGTTCCACCCTCCTTTCTCTCACCAAGAAGACGCACCATTCCATTCTGCAGTACTCGGCGGGACCGCCGGACCAGGTTCCCTATGAGGATTACTCGGCCCTGTTACGGCAGGTGCTGTCCAGCGATCGTGCGGCCAGGGCCCAAATGGCCAAAAAGGGTGTCACCTGTCCGCCGCAAACCTCCGGCGCATGACACGGGGAATCACACGCGTCGGAGCCCGCCGCAGCCCGCCGAGCCAAAATGCCGATCGCAACGGAGCAACAGGGTGAGCCCCTCGCGAACCGTCACTTACCAGCAAAGTTTGCAACGTGTCGGTTGAAATGCACGGGGTGTCCGGGGGACTGCCCCGGGTATTTTTTTGCGCGATCGGACGCCAGACATCGCGCGTATCTTTTTATCATTCCACAAGTTAGGACTGTTGCCTGATCGTCCCGAGATCGGGCAAGCGAATTTTTTCAAAGATCCGCCGCCACCTGATATACACGATCCCTTGACTCAGTATTCAGACTGATATGATTGAATGATCCCGACAGCGGTGTCGGGATGCAAGCAAGGGTTGCTACGCCAAGGGATGAGCTCTTGGCCGATGTTGGGTTCGTTCTGAGTTGAAGAGGAGGTTCAGTCTATGGCGGTGCTCGTATCGAAGGAAGCCCCTGATTTCAAGGCGACGGCCGTCATGCCGGATGGCTCGTTCAAGGAAATTTCTCTCCAGGATTACCGCGGCAAATACGTGATCCTGTTCTTCTGGCCGCTGGACTTCACGTTCGTCTGCCCCACAGAGATCATCGCCTTCTCGGATCGGGCGGAGGAATTCGAGAAGCTCGGCGTGCAGATTCTCGGTTGCTCGGTGGACAGCCACTACACCCACCTGGCCTGGCGTAACACGCCGCGCAGTCACGGTGGGATCGGCCAGGTCAAATATCCGCTCATTGCCGATCTGAGCAAGAAGATCGCCCAGGACTACGACGTGCTGTTGCCGAATGGCGTGGCCCTGCGGGGATTGTTCTTCATCGACAAGCAGGGAATTGTGCGGCACCAGGTGGTCAACGATCTGCCGCTCGGCCGAAGTGTGGATGAGGCCCTCCGCGTGGTCAAGGCCTGGCAGTTCTACGAACAACACGGTGAAGTGTGCCCGGCCGACTGGAACGAGGGAAAACCCACGATCAAGCCCGATCCCAAAGCGAGCCAGGAATTCTTCTCGAAGGTTTACAAGGACTGATCACCCCCCATTGCCACCTGCCGGTTTGAGCCGAATCAGGGTGTTAAACGAAGAACGGGCGGCACGGTGACACGCTGCCCTTCTTCGAGTGCGACGACCGGCGATTTCACGATGTCCTGTTAACGACCTCGCCTACCCAGGCGGGGTCGCTTTGTTTTTCTGGGGAAAGAAATCAAAATGAAAGATTCCGAAAAGTTTATCGCACCCCGGGCAGGTTCCGTGCAGCCGCCGCTCCGTTCGGCAAACGGGTTGCTCCGCAGGAGACAAGTAACGCACATATGACGTGCGTCCCTCTGCGGTTACCTGCTGCTGTCACCTATCCTTTCGCAACAAGGAGAACCGGATCGCGACGATGGAGAAACTGGCTGTTATCTTCGATATGGATGGCGTTCTCATCGACTCGTATCATGCGCACTTCGAGAGCTGGCGGATGATCGCGGCGGAAGAGGGGCTCCAGATCACCGAGGAACAGTTTGCCAAGACATTCGGGCGGACGAGTCGTGAAATCATCGCCGCTTTGTGGGGACAGCACACGCCGAACGATGCCAGGATTCGGGAACTGGACGAGCGGAAGGAGGCGGCGTTCCGCGAACTGATTCGGGAGAATTTCCCCATCATGCCCGGCGCCCCGGAGCTTCTGGAATCACTCCACCAGGCGGGTTTCGCGCTGGCGATCGGTTCGTCTGGCCCGCCGGAGAACGTGGAGTTGACCGTGCAGAAGCTCGGGCCGGCCGCCCATTTCGGCGCGATCATCACAGGCAAGGACGTGACTCGGGGAAAACCCGATCCTCAGGTGTTTCTTCTGGCGGCGGAGCGGCTGGGCGTGGCCCCCCGCTCCTGTGCGGTGGTCGAAGATGCACCGCCGGGAATTGAGGCGGCGCATCGGGCGGGCATGAAGGCTGTGGGGGTCGCCAGCACAGGCCGAACAAAAGAAATGCTCGCGGCGGCTGATCTGGTGGTATCCTCTTTGCAGGAACTGTCTCCAGATGTATTTCGCAGGCTCATTTTGGGGAAAGAGTGAACAATGAAGTAGAGGCAGGGCACTAAAAGACGGGTTGTTGCCCAGACGGATGGATGGTGGTAGGTTTTTAGGCTCGATGATCCGAGGTCGCCATGCTGGCGAAGCGTGTGATTCCATGTCTCGATGTTGACCGTGGCCGCGTCGTGAAGGGCACCAAGTTCCTCAACCTTCGCGATGCCGGTGACCCCGTGGAAGTGGCTGCCCGATACGAAGAAGAAGGCGCTGACGAACTGGTCTTCCTCGATATTACGGCCAGCCACGAGGGGCGGGAGATCATGCTGGACGTCGTCCGGCGGACGGCGGAGGTGGTATTCATGCCGTTGACGGTGGGCGGTGGCATCCGCACCCTGGACGACATCCGCAAGCTCCTCAACGCAGGGGCTGACAAGGTCTCCATCAATTCGGCCGCCTGTCGAAACCCCGACTTTGTCTATCAGGCGGCTCGCAGGTTCGGTAGCCAGTGCATCGTGGTCAACATCGACCCCAAGCGCGTCATCAAGGACGGCAAAGAGTTCTGGGAGGTCCACATCAACGGGGGACGAGTGGGGACCGGTCTGGAAGCGGTGGCCTGGGCGAAAGAGGTCGAACGGCTGGGTGCCGGGGAGATCGTCCTGACCTCCATGGATGCCGACGGCACGCAGGCCGGTTATGATCTGGAAATTACGCGCGCCGTGCGGGAAGCCGTTTCGATTCCTCTTGTGGCGAGCGGTGGGGCAGGATGTCCCCAGCACATGGCGGATGCGATTCTCAAAGCGGGGGCCGACGCCGTGCTGGCCGCCGGAATTTTCCACTTCGGACAGTACACAATCCGAGAAACAAAGGAGTATCTGCATCGCTGCGGAATACCGGTCCGGCTGTGAAGGGCCTACGTTTCCGCCGCCGAAGTTTCTGATCATAATAAATTCGACTGGGTATGTGGGGGCTCCCGGAAGGGAGGCGGGGATGCAAGGACGGGACTTGTCGCAGGGGTGGGTGGACCGCCTTGGGCTCAGGCACGTGATCGCAAAAAGGTGAGGTTGGGAAAATGGCTACGATGCAGGAGCCGGTTCGGCCGGTATTCAGCAAACGCCCTAAAAATCTTGAGATCGATAAACTCTTCCGCGCTCTGGTCAAATTCGAGGGAAGCGACCTCCATTTGAAAGTCGGCAGACCGCCCTACATCCGCGTGGCAGGATCACTGCGGCCGTTGAACCATCCCCCGATCGACGAAGAGCAGATGATCCGCCTGATCCTGCCCATGCTCGATGAGCGGCTCCGTCGCATCCTGGAAGAGGATGGTGGATGCGATTTTGCCCACGTCGTGGACGTGGACGGGGTAACGTGGCGTTTTCGCGTGAACGTGCTCCAGCAGATGGGATACCTGGGGTTGGTGGCCCGACGCATCAATAACTACATTCCCGATTTCGAAAAGCTCAATTTGCCCCCGATCCTGGAGAAGCTCTGTCAGTTTGACCAGGGCATGATTCTTCTCGCTGGTGTGACGGGGTCCGGTAAGAGCACGACCATTGCCTCGATGCTCAACTGGATCAATCGCCACTACCGCAAGCACATCCTCACGCTGGAAGACCCCATCGAGTTCACCTTCACAGAGGACAAATGTCTCATCAATCAGCGGGAAATCGGTATCGACGTGAAAAACTTCCTCATCGGCATGAAACACGCCGTGCGTGAGGACCCCGACGTCATGCTGGTGGGCGAAATGCGTGACCGGGAGACGTTCGAGACAGCCATCCAGGCCGCGGAAACCGGGCACCTCGTGTTTGGGACAATTCACGCCTCCAGTGCCCCAAGCACCATCAGCCGTATTCTGGACCTGTTTCCACAGGAAATGCATCGGGCGATCCGCAGTGCGATTGCCTTTAATATGAAAGCCATTATTGCCCAAAAACTGCTGCCTTCCATTCATCCGGATTTCAAACGTGTGCCGGCCGTCGAGATTATGATCTTTAATCCGATGGTCAAAAAGCTAGTTTTGGAAGAACAGGACCAAAAACTGGCGGACGTCATTCGCATGTCGAAAGAAGAGGGCATGCAGGACTTCACGATGAGCTTGAAGGATCTTGTGGAGCGGCGTTTGATCGACCGCGCCACGGCCTTTGAAGTGGCCCCCAATCCGGAAGCTCTCCAGATGGCATTGAAAGGGATCGAAGTCAAGGCACCTGGGATTCTCTGATAGGCAACCTCATGACGCAGAGCAGTCTGTCCTTTCGGCAACTGGGTCGGATATTGTTTTCTCTGGCGGGAGCCGGAATAGGTCTTACGTCGGCGGTGGCGTGGGCGGCCTCGCCCTGGATGTTGCCAGAGCTTCTCTGGGGTCAGGAAGCCGGTGGGTGGTCCGGCCCGGGTTACTACTTCAGCATTCTCAAGATCGTCGCATTTTTAATTGTGTATTTTCTCTGGGTGGCAATCGGGGACTGGATCAATCAGGATGTCCAGCGGCTGGACCTGGATCACAATCTGTGGAACGGCGTTTACTTTTTTTCCTTCGTGGCCGCGTTTCTCCTGTTTCTGCTTATCCCGTTCTTCCCTGTCGGCTACCTCCTGGTCTGTCTGGCGACCTTCGTTCCGGCTTTGATTTATGCGAGCCATCGCAATAAGAAAGTGGGGATCGAAGACCGCGTCCTCACGGCGGCCCATTTTAAGAGAATCATGGGTCGACTGAGCGGGAAAGAGGTGAAGGTGGCCGTTTCTCCGGACGATCTTCCCCCGCCGATTCGTTTTGATCCTCCCGCCAAGACGCAGCAGGAGAAGAATCTCCGCCTTATTCCGGCACGACAGCATCCGGGTTATCAGGCTGCTCGGGAGTTCATTGCCGAGGCACTCGACCGACGCGGCGAAGCGATCGATCTGATGGTGGCTCCAAATTCCACCACGCTGCGATACATGATCGACGGCGTGTGGATCAACATGCCCCCGATACCGCCGGAGTCGGCGATGGCAGCGGTCGAGGTGCTGAAAATCCTTTGTGGTCTCAATCCCCAGGACCGCACAAGCCGACAGCAGGGCAAACTGGATGTTCGTTATCACGATGTCCCACTGGGCCTCACATTTGCCTCTCAAGGGGTGGCGGGCGGAGAGAGGGTTGTCATCCAGTTCTCGGAAAAGACGAGCCGCTTCCGAAAGCTGGAAGACCTGGGAATGCGGCCGAAACTTCAGGAAACGATCAAGAACTTCCTCAACGCTCCCCAGGGAATCATCGTCTTTTCCGCGCCGCCGGGTCACGGTCTGACGACCACGGTGACCTGTGCCATCCTCAGCGGAGATCGTTTCTCCCGCGAGTGGATCAGTATTGAAGACGAACAGAAAACGTACGAGGTCATCGAGAACGTTCAACCCTACATCATCACCGCGCAGGATCGGCAGAATCTCGACGGCTTCCTGGACAAAGTCTTCCACATGGAGCCCAATGTCGTTGTGTGTCGCGATCTTCCCAACGGCAAGGTGCTCCAGCGGCTGGCGGAAGAAACCGAAAATAATCGGCTGGTCATCACGACGGTCCGCGCCAAGGACTGTTGCGAGGCCCTGCTCAAGCTCATGGCCCTCCAGCCGCCTGCCAAGGCGTTTCCGGAGAAGGTGATCGGCGTGGTGAACCAGCGGGTGATGCGGCGGCTGTGCGATAAATGTCGCCAGCCCTATCCCCCTCCCCCGGAGTTACTTCAGCGATTGGGAATTCCCCCGGGACGGATTCAGGCGTTTTTCCGGCCGCACGTGCCCACGCCGGAGGAGAAGGAAGTCTGCCCGCAGTGCCAGGGATTGGGCTATTTCGGACGGTGCGCCGTTTTCGAGGTCCTGGTGGTCAACGACAACCTGCGCAAAATTCTTGCCCGACAGCCGGATTATGCCACGCTTCGGAAAGCGGCCCGGGCGGCCGGCATGGCTACACTTCAGGAAGAAGGCGTCCTCCTGCTGGCTCAGGGAATCACCTCCTACGAGGAACTCGCCCGCGTCCTCCAGGGCTGACACCGCGGTCCAGGGAAAGCCGGTGCGATCGGTTGATTGGAAATAAACACAGGAGAACATACTCATGCTGCTCTACCTGCTGTGGATCCTCATCGTCGGTGCGTGCGTGGGCTTCATCTTTCGCGAAGGACTCTGGAGCGCCTTCATACGCTTCGTCAACATCCTCATGGCGGGCATCCTGGCCACAAATTTCTTCGAGCCGGTTGCCAAAATGATGGAAGATATGATCGGTCCCAACCTCACGTATTTCTACGACTTTCTGGCCTTCTGGCTGGTCTTTTCCGTATCGATGATCATCCTCCACATCGCGACGGCGTTTCTGTCTCGGGTGAAGGTGCGATTCAATCTCTATCTCAACCAGGCGGGGGCGGTGGTGATGGGCCTCGTCACCGGCGTTCTCATGT
>NZ_JACIYL010000940.1 GCF_014359955.1 Thermogutta sp.
GGTCAGATCAAACCGGGCCGGGTGAGCGACTTGCTCTGGTACTTCCCGGATGTCCTCCCCACCCTGGCCGAACTCGCCGGCGCAACGCCACCGCCCGACATCGATGGCATCTCCATCGTCCCCGAACTCCTGGGCGAAGACCTGGTCGGCCGAAAACAGCCGCAGCACGATTTTCTGTACTGGGAGCTCGGCGGCCAAATCGCAGTGCGCAAGGGGAACTGGAAGGCCATTCGGCCGGGGATGGGAAAACCCTGGGAGCTGTACGACCTTGCCCGCGACATCAGCGAAACACGAAACCTGGCGGCGGAACATCCTGAGATTTTGAAAGAGCTCATCGCGCTGGCGGAAAAGGCCCACGAGCCAGCGGTGGAAGGCGACTTTTTCGCCCCGGAACTCAATGAAAAAGACCGTCGCGCGAAGTTCGGCGACGCAGTGCCCCCAGAAAAAGTCAACGTCACCATGGTCAACCGGCTGCCGCAGGACGGCATGATCCCGCAAAAGTTTTACACCATTCTTTCCTGCAGCAGTGAATCGAAGAGCAACGACCGTCTTGCCAGGTACGCCATCGACGGCAATCCGCGAACGTGGTGGCACACACAGTTTCAGCCGGAGCTGAACCGTCCGCCTCACGAGCTCGTCATCGACCTGGGCAAAGAATTCACGGTGAGCGGAATCCGCTACCTGGCGCGACAAGACCATACCTGGAATGGAACTTTCAAGGAGTGCGAAATAGCGGTCAGCAAAACTCCCGACTTTTCAGAGGCCACGACGACGCGAGTTGCATTCAGCAAGACCAAAGAGGCCCAGGAACGGAACATCCCGCCGACCCGAGGACGCTACGTGCGGATCCGCATCCTTTCCGAAATCAACGGTGGACCGTGGGCTTCCGCCGCCGAAATCGGTATTGTCGGACAGGACTGATCAACCCGTTCGGCCATCGCATTTTCTGGTGCGTCGTGCGAGTCAACTGGCCTGAGAGGGGCCCGGTGGGCTATCCTTATACATGAGATCCGTCGTCACGCGGAACGGTTGGGCAGGTATCTCCCGTCGTGGCAGGGAGCGCGTCTCCTGCCGTGAATCCAGTTTTGCGGAAAGATTATGATGAGCGATCAAACGCCGATTCCAGGTCCGCCGAAGGAGAAGATTGTCCACGCGGAGATTGTCGTTCCCACGGAAACTCCCCGTCCGTTGCCGGGGGATGTCCGTGTCATCCGACGTCAGCCTCGCATCTGGCCGGTGTTCCTCGTGCTGGCGCTGTCGCTGTTCGTTCAAATCGGAGCGGTGGGTCTGGCAGCGATTCTCGGCGTCGTGATGCGGGCAGGGATGATCGAGTCGGCGTCGGATCTGCAATTCGCCCTCCGTGAGGCCGTCGATGCCCCCGAGTATATCCTCACCACGGCCGCATTGACCATGGCGGGATTTGCCCTGCTTGCAGGCGCTGCTACGTGGATTGAAGGTGAAAAGCTGCACGAGCGACTTCGCCTGTTTCGGCCAGTGGCGTCTCCGACTTTGCTCATTCTCGCCTTTATCGGCGTGCTCAG
>NZ_JACIYL010000941.1 GCF_014359955.1 Thermogutta sp.
ATCAGTGTGGAGTATCTCAAGCAGGCCATTCGCTTTGCGGCGGAGTGCGGCGCCCCCGTGGTCAACACCGACGAGGGCCCCAAGCCGCACTGGACCACCGAGGAAGAGGATTTCGTCCTCATGAAGTACACGCTCCAGGAGGCCGCCTTTGTGGCCGAGCGACGTGGAATCCTCATCGGGCTGGAGCCCCATCAGCAGTACAGCAAGACGCCTGAGGGCCTGGATCGCATCTACAACCTCGTGCGATCTCCGGTGATCGGCATCAATTTCGACACCGGCAACGCCTTCCTGGCGGGACAGGATCCGATTGCCTGGCTGGAACGTGTCGCCGATCGGCTGGTGCACCTTCACGCCAAAGATATTTCGGTGCAGCAGGCCGAGGCCGAGCGAGGGAAAGTCACCGGGACGCCTGTCGGCTGTGCCTGCGGAGATGGTGTGATTGATTGGAAGAAGGTCATCGAGATCTGTCGTCGTGCCCCGCGCGACATCGTCCTCAGTGTGGAATGCGGCACCATCGAACAGGCAGAAAAAAGCATCAAGTACCTGAAGTCGCTTCTGTAAAAGCGAGCAAAAACGGCAGCCCATTTTGAGAAGTCGGCGAGTTTTTCCGGACTTCCTCCGGTATGTGTCAATCACCTCCCAATTTGGTGACCCGGCGTTTGAGAAACGGCAGCGGGTTGAGATTGGGGATGGGCGACCGCGTACAGGCGGCTCAGGGTCGTCACGTAGAGCACCCCGTTGGCTGCCACGGCCGTGGAGGCGGTGCCGTCGCCCAGTTCGATGCGGGCAAGAAGCTGTTTGGTGCTGTCGGCCTTGAATATCCAGAAGAGACCGCGCCGCGTGCCCACGTAAACTTTTCCATCCGCCACGAGTGTGGACGCCCAGACCTCGCCCTCCAGGTCGTGCGTCCAGTAAGGCTGGCCGGTTTCCGCGTCCACGCAGTGGAGATATCCGCCGCAATCGGCAACGAACACCAGGCCGTTCCAGATGGAAGGCGTCGAACAGCAGTGCTCCTTCAAAGGATAGGACCACAGTTGATGGGTGTGCGTCACATCGCCTTGGCCGGTTGCGTCAATGCATTTCAGCCAGGCTTCCCGCTTCCCCCACCAGATATCGCCTCCCACGGTCACATACACCCGGTTGCGATAGACCACCGGCATGCTTTTGATGTTGCTCGGGCTGATCTTTCGGTTGCCGATGTACTGGTGCACGTTTTCCTTGGGCGCGGTGGGGTCGCAGTCGAACTTCCAGACCAGGCGGAGCGGGGCCACTCCGGTGGATTGAAAATCCTGGGGAAGGGCCTCAAAAGCATAAACAACGCCGTCGCCTCCACAAAAGATGATGAGCCGTTGACCGTTGATCTCGGCAAGGGCCGGAGACGACCAGGTGGCGTGAAAGATCCGCGGGCCGATGTGTTCCGCGTCCTGGGCCACCAGTTTTCCCGTGTTTTTGTCGAGCACGATGAGACTGGGGGCTTCCGGCTTACGAATGCGGCGGTGCGTGTTGTCCACCCCATTCCCTGAATTGAGATAGAGGACGCG
>NZ_JACIYL010000942.1 GCF_014359955.1 Thermogutta sp.
CCATTCCGGTGCGGCGTCCGTAAGCTCTCTGATCCCCAGGACACTGGTGGCAAATCCCGGGCTGCTGGGACCGGCAACGCGAAAATCCACCACGCGGCCATCAGAAACCACATCGGCCACCATGAGGGCCAGCAACGCCTCTTCAAAACTCCGTAGAGTATGCACACAGGGCGCCG
Organism: Thermogutta sp.; assembly: GCF_014359955.1. GTDB lineage: Bacteria > Planctomycetota > Planctomycetia > Pirellulales > Thermoguttaceae > Thermogutta. The sequence continues at coordinate 177 of NZ_JACIYL010000942.1, forward strand.
GATGCTCGGCAAACACTTCGTTGAGCCAGCCTTCCAGGTGGCGGCTGGGATTATACCAGATGACCGCCTCGTAAACGTCTTCCGAAAATCCCTCGCACGTGCTCGCCTTCAGAATTTCCGGAAAAGTCATTTCACCCCGAGAAGTGATAAACCGGTATGTGTCTCGAAGCAGGTAACGGAGGGGAACCACTTCGAGAGCGGCCCCGGCCAGCAGGTACCGATGCCACGCAATGAGCGACTGCCACCGCGCGGGGGCTTCCCTGGCAAGATCTTGAAAGTGTTCCAGAATGAATCGGTCCAGGAAATCCCGTACCAGGTAGAACGTCGTGTCCCGTACCAGATCTTCGCGACTTGTTGTAGGCGAACACTCCGAGAGCTCCAACACCCCCCGCACAAAACTTGCCCAATCCGGCAACAAGCCGTGCAGTTTGCGGGAAATAATCATCCGCCTGACGGTGACGGTCAATGCCGGGACATCAGTAAACCCCGGGGTGCGCTGGGGCGTCACGTAAAGGGCCCCACGGATGGCGACAGGTTTTTCCTGGCGAATGGCGAACACGTCCAGGGGTGTTTCCCCGAAATAACTCTCCAATTCGAGCTCCAAAGCCCCCATATCCGGGGTGGGTTCGAGCCACGAAGCGGTCCCCACGTTAACGCGCTGCTGTTTCCCATTGATGTAGATGGGCAGGGGTAAAAACTCTGCGTACTCCTTGATGGCCCTTTCCAAAAGATCCTCGTCTTCGGCAAAGGCTTTGTGCTCCGGTTTGAGATACAACCGCACGGTTGTCCCCGCTGTCTCGCGCCTTCCCGGCGTGATGACAATGTCAGCCTCGGGACCTGCCTCCCACCGGGTGACCTCTCCCGTGGCAAAGTGGCGCGTGCAGATCTCCACCCGATCCGCCAGAAGAAAAGCACTGAACAGTCCAATTCCAAACTCGCCGATCAGATGGCCGACACTTTCACCCGTGCCTTCTCCCTGTCCCCTGAGCAGACCACTCAACCCGATCCCAAGGGTGCCCAGATATTTCTCGACTTCTTCCTGCGTCAAGCCGACACCGTCATCCGCCACCTCCACAACGGCTTCCTGCGGATACTGGAAAAAGTCAATCCGCCCATGATACTGCAGGTCCTTGGATCGCCGCCGCATTATGCCGTCGTGGGCGTTCTGAATGAGTTCCCGAATCGCCGCATTGGGCCGGCTGTACAGTGACCGCCCCATCAGGCGGATGATCCCCGCCACGTCCACCTGAAACGGCAACCGCTTGACCCAAGCGGGGGCCGCACCTTCCGTAAAAGATTCCAAGCGATGGTCGTGCATTCCGACGAGTCACCGTTCTAGAAGACAACCGACATTCTTCTTCCCGG
>NZ_JACIYL010000943.1 GCF_014359955.1 Thermogutta sp.
TGCCCTACGGTGGTCACTGATCGGCAGTTCATGATAATGATGATGATGTGCTTCAGCAACGGGTGTGGAGACCGACTCATTCCCAGTTTTCATTTGGAGCTGTGAGAGCGCAAAGGCTAAATGTGTTGGTTGCAGGGGCATTGCCCCTACCGTTTCATCAGCAAGTGAACTAAGCTCCGGATCGGAGGGGCACGCTTGTCGTGCCCGAGGAGTGGAAATGGATCATCCAACGTTGAGAGGCGAACTTGACAAGCAGGTCCCTCCAATCGGCGGACGTGACAAGTACGTCCCTCCGGAATGGCGGGGCGCGCTTGTCGTGCCTGTCGGAACTTTCCTGCTGGAGGGTTGCCTTCGGTGATGAGTGATCGGAGATCGGCTGATCAAGTGTTGAGGATCTCCAGTTGGATGATCTGATCGTCGAATGAGGGAGCAACGCGGCCGCCCGGGGGGATGATCAGGAATTCATGCTCGCTCCACTGGCCGTCCACTAACGCACGGATGAGCCGCAAATCCCCGTCCAGGACTTCAAATCGCCAGCCCCGCTCCTCTGCTTTGCGGCGGGCAATTTTTTCAAAGACTTCGTCGCAGCCTGTGTGAGTGCGAATATAAGCAATTTTGCCGTAATTCCTGGCAAGGTTACCCAATTGCTGAATGAGATACCGGGCGTTTTCCTCGCCGTACTTCGCGACCCATTCGTCATAGCTGTCCAGGAGCCCCATTTTGCGGGCAATTGAATCGGGACCATGCTGCGACAGGTCGTCCCCACGTTCGATCCAGCCCGGCGTTTGGAAATAGACTCCGGGATTCGCGTGAAAATACTCCAGGTATCGCTGGTGACTGCCCAGAAAGAGAGTAATACAATCGTGCGCTCTTGGAATAACCAGCGGAATATCGCGGGCTGTCAGTCCGATAATCCCATTGTTGCAAAGACCATACCCCAAGCAGATGGCCTCGTAACGTGAGGTATCGACGCTCTGGATGGCTTCGGCAAGTCTCGCCGACATGCGCTGCGCGCCTACATCATGCAGCCCCTTTGGTAGAAAAAGTAAGTCGACTGTGTTGGGAGACTGTGCCACGGCCAGACAAAGTTCTCGGTAAAAGATTTCACAGGCTACTACGATGAGTCGCATAATTCAACCGTTCTAACGTTGGTTATTAGACGAAATACAAGTATGACGGATCATTGAATGGGATATCGTCCTTTTGCGAGTGCCGTGTCGAACATCGCCATGATATTCTCGGGAGGGCAGTTTGCCTGAATATTATGGACTGACGCAAACACATACCCGCCGCCGGGAGCCAAAATCCGGATGTTTTCTTCCACCTCTCGGGCAACCTCTTCGGGTGTTCCAAACGGCAGTGTCCTCTGACAGTCGCACGCGGCTCCCCAAAAGGTAAGTTTATCGCCGAATTCTTGCTTGAGACGGACAGGATCCATCCCTTTGGCCGTGGTCTGAATCGGGTTGAGGATATCCACCCCCATTTCAATCAAAGTGGGAATAAAATCAAAAATAGCCCCGTCGTTATGCATGAACACTTT
>NZ_JACIYL010000944.1 GCF_014359955.1 Thermogutta sp.
AAATCCGGAAGCCGCCACAGCGATGGCCCTCCTCGCGTTTCAGGGGGCCGGCATCACACATAAACGGGGCAAGTTCCGCGAAAACGTGGCCCGAGGCTGGGATTGGCTCCTTCAACAACAGGACGCCGACGGAAACTTCTTCCACGAAGGGGCGTTCAACCACCGCTTTTATACCCAGGGCCAGTGCACCATTGCCCTCTGCGAAATTTACGGGATGACGCGTGATGACCGATTTCGGGAGCCGGCGCTTCGCGCGGTCGATTATCTCATCCGCTCCCAAAGCTCGGAAGGCGGCTGGCGGTACAGTCCTAACGCGGATAGTGACGTCTCTGTCACCGGTTGGATCGTCATGGCTTTGCAAAGTGCTCGAATGGCTGGCCTGGAAGTCCCTGCCGACGTCTTCCGCAAAGTCACGCGGTTTCTCGATCGGATCGGCCTCGAAGGCGGAAGCAAATATCCCTATCAGAAAGGGCGCGAGGCCACTTTGGCCATGACGGCCGAGGCCCTGCTCATGCGTCAGTTTCTCGGTTGGTCACGCGATGATGATCGCCTCATCAAGGGCGTGAACTGGATCACGGAGCCTGCCAACCTCATCAATTTCGAAAGAGACCGGGACGTTTATTACTGGTACTACGCCACCCAGGTTTGTCATCACATGGAGGGCGATTACTGGAAGAAATGGAATTCGGTCATGCGGCAGCTCCTCCCGGAAAACCAGGTGAAAACCGGGCGCGAAGCCGGCAGTTGGGACCCCATCAAACCGTCGCGTGACGCCTGGGCCAATGAAGGGGGACGCCTGTATGTCACCTGCCTTTCTATTTACTGCCTCGAGGTGTATTACCGCCATCTCCCGCTCTATTCGTCCGGTGCCCTCCGGTTGATTTCCAGCACCTCCCCTTCTCCACCGGCTGCAGCGCCGTCGCCCCCCGCCCCTCTCACTCAGTAAAATGGCACTGTTATTGGTTGGTCGTGGCATCTTGCACGGGATCATCCTGGACGAGTCCCTGCACGAAGATATAACTACCTCGCCAAGCACAGAATCAGAACACGGAGAGTGCCAGCGATGATCAATACGATTGTTATTTTCGGGGCGTCAGGTGATCTGACCCGGCGAAAGCTGATCCCTGCGCTGTACGAACTCCATCGGAAAAAGCGACTGCCGGGCGAACTCCTCATCGTGGGCATGGCCCGGACGGAGTATTCCCACGACCAGTGGCGAGAGATTCTCAAAGAAGCGTGCATGGCGCAGGTGGGCAAACATTTCGACCCGAGCCTGTGGGAAGAGTTCGCCAAAAACATCTATTACCACCCGGGAGATGTTAGTCGCGCGGAGTGTTTTCCCGAATTAGACAAATTCGTCTCCGAGCTGGAAAACCACCAGCCATCGACGCGGATTTATTATCTGGCGTTGGCGCCGGAGTTTTACGAATGCACGATAGCCCATTTGGGAGCGGCCGGGATGGCCAGCGAATCCTCAGGGCCGCGGCGAATCGTGGTGGAAAAGCCTTTCGGACGCGATCGCGAATCGGCCCGGCAATT
>NZ_JACIYL010000945.1 GCF_014359955.1 Thermogutta sp.
GGACTGGACGAGTCGGCGGGGCTTCTTCTGACCTTTGGACCTGTTCTCCTCGAATTGTTTGGAGTGAGTAACCCTGCAAGCCCCTGGTGGTGGGTCGTTCCGTACTTTTTCGTCTTCTGTGCCCTTCTGACTCGTTTGACGATGGATTTGCGATACTCCGGGTGGGCCAGTTTCTGGATGACACTTGCGGTGGCCCTGTACGGCTGCTCGGGGCTCATTCAAACGGGTCTGATTCCCGATCACGCGATTCCTGTCGAGAAGGTCGTTGGCGAAGAAGTTGGGGAGTTGCTGGGACACTGGTGCCTGCTGCTGGCCGTGCTGAGCTTCGGCCGAGATACGCTGTGCCGCATCTTTGAGGAAGGCGATGAGATCGGTCAAATCGGTGTGTCCAGTGATGAAACTGTCCATGACGAACCGCCGAAGACCGCTGTGAGCGTTACTCCGGGCCGTCAAAGCCCGCTGGAAGCCGACAACAGAACCCCGGCGGATTACCTCATCATCCATCCGCCTCACGGTCAGGGACCGCCTGTTGCAGTCCCTCGAGAAGTGAAACGAGTCACGCGGAGAAGAACTCGAACAACCAGCTCCGGTTCCCGCCGTCGATCCGACCTGGACCTGCCGCGGCCGGTGGCGGTGCCGGTGGCCCCGTCCTCGCAGAGCAGCCATTCCTCGCCTGGCGGAATGTCCCCATCTGCGCCCATGCCATACCAGTATGGGGCGGAGTCGGTCACGCGTGCGGCGGATACAATGCCTTCCGCGACACCTGCCGGTTCGACCAATGGCCCTGTTAATGCCTTCCTTGCCGGGATGGCATATGCGGAAGCACGGCAGGCAGGAGTGGCCCCTCCTTCCCCGACCGGGTCGCCCCCGACGAACTCAACCGCTGCGGTGGCGCAGAAACGCTCCGGGCAGATGGATGTCCCACCGTTTACAACTGAAGCGTTTTCTGGGGCTGGATCGCTCGGCGGGACTGGACACCCCGTTTCGGCCCAGATGATGGGGCAGACGGCTCAGCCAACATATCCGCAGCCGAGTGGCACCGGATCACCATCCGGCAGCGGCTCGGGTATGTCCACAGCGACTCAGAGCGCGATCGGCCCATCGGGTTCGCGCGAGACGCCCGGCACGGCGAGTTCTCTACCCCAATTGCCCGCCCGGCGGTTGACCAAGGAAGAGAAAAAGCGACTGAAGCAACTCTACAAGCAAAAGATGGCCCAACTCGAAGGCGATTAAGTTTTCTGTCTTGCGTGATTGTTTCATTTCTCCTCTTTTGTGCGGTTTGCCTGAATAGTTTTTGGCTTGTGGACTTTCCAAAAAAAGGCTAGAATTGCCTCCCACATCGTTTTCTCACCAGAAGGTGTTTTGACAGCACTGGGTGTGATGATCCACGTATGCCACGGAGGGTGGAGTGTTGAGGAGTTCTTACGCCTATTTCGGACTGGCGCTTGTTCTGGCGGCCAGCGTTTTCTTCGTCAATTTGGGACAGGCCCGATTGTGGGATCGAGATGAGCCCCGGAATGCCGGCTGTGCCC
>NZ_JACIYL010000946.1 GCF_014359955.1 Thermogutta sp.
ACCCCGTGCCGTATCGCAGAACTGATACAGCTCGGTCTCCCATCCACGAAGACGGTGCTGCCGGAAGCCGAATTTTGGCCGGGTGTCCGTGATGAGCAGCGTCCCGTCCTCATGGCGTCGCATTGTCAAGCGCGCCGAGGTGTGATCTTCTCGCCACGAGGAAATGGCCGCGAGCAATCGACGTGCCTCGCTGTCCGGATTCAGCCCCTCGACAAAGTCAAATTCAAAATAGTAGGCCAGTCGCTGGAGAACCTTTTCGCTGAATGGGTAAACGTGGTGAAACGCCCGGAACGGCCGGGGCCGGATCATTCCAAATCGTTCGGGATGCTCAAAGAAGGGCGAGAATCGGTCCATGCGGACCCGTCCCACGCCCAGCGGCGGCGCGAGGTGGACGATGTGCGGGACGAGCTGCACCAGACGCTCGTAAGTGAGAGGTGTTTCGCCCGGGAATCCATAAAGCCAGTTCCACTCCACGTCGACGCCGGCCTCGGTGAACCATTTGAGGGTCTGAAGATTCTGAACCCCCAGAGCACCTTTATCAATGCGTTTGAGGAGTTCACTGTCAAACGTTTCAATCCCCAATTGGGCAGCGCCCAATCCCGCCCGGAGAAGCTGTCCCACTTGTGCACGGGTCAGATTGGCCTTCAGTTCACAGGCAAAATGGAAGGGCAACTGGGCCGCTTCGAGTCGAGGGAGAAGCGATTCAAAAGCGCGAAAATCCAGAATGTTATCCGCGGCACACCCCTGCGTCGCAGGATAGCGCTGGGTGAGGAACTTGAGCTCGGCCAAAATTCGCTCGGGCGACTTGCTGCGATAGCGCATCGATCGGCCGTTCAAACCGCAGAAGGCACAGTGGTGCTTTTGCCCCCACCAGCAACCCCGAGACATTTCAAAAAACAGCACCGGCTCGAAGAAGCTCTGCAAATCGCTCGCTTCGTAACGGGCGAAGAAATCGTCAAAGTCCGGATAGGGGAGATGATCCAGATCTTCGACAAGCGTGCTGTCCGGCAAATCGTCGGTTTGCGGGCCATTCAGCACTGGGAGCGCGCTCGAGGGTGTGGACGCCCAGGAAGCGCCCTGACGCCTGGCAGATCCCGTCACATCCTGCCGGGATATAATCCCATGCGGAAGCCGACCGTGGAGCTGCCCCGTTTGCAGTCGGGCAACAAATTCAGGGAAGGTATGATCGGCCTCCCCCAGAAACACGTAGTCGATTTCCGGGAATCTCTCGGCCAGGGCCACTCCCATTTCTCCTTCACAGGCGGCCCCGCCGAAGACGATGGTCACCGTAGGGCAGATGGCCTTGATTCGCCTGGCCAGGGCCAGAGACGGCATCGTCTGCTGAAACGTCGTCGCAAAGCCGACGACCAGGGCCTGTTGCCACGGATAGGCGGCCGCCACCCTTTCCAGAAAAGTCTGCGCCTCTTTCGTCAACCGCGTGAATTCCTCCTCGTCCCTGGGCGAGAAGTCGGGATCAGCCGCTCGCAGGACCTCCTCGATGTATTCCTGGTTGCTTGTCGGAAACCGTCCAA
>NZ_JACIYL010000947.1 GCF_014359955.1 Thermogutta sp.
CATCGAAAAGCAGATGGCCGGAGCCAGGGTCGGACGCTTCCAGGCCGGCTATGATTCGCAGAAGTGTCGTCTTCCCCGAACCGGAAGGTCCCAGCAGTGCCACGAGTTCTCCCGCATGAATGGTCAGATTCACGCGATCGAGAGCGCGAAACTTGCCGAAGGTTTTGGAGATTTCAATCACTTCGATACGCATGGGAAAGACACCTCCTCAGAAAGACAATCCTGCCCGCGGTTGAGTTTCCGATTGATGCGGTGTTGCCAGACGGTCTTCACGACCAGTGTCACCAGCCCTACTCCGGTGAGCAGCGAAGCAACGGCAAACGCGGCAGAGAACTGGTACTCGCTGTACAGAAGTTCCACATACAGCGGCAAAGTCACGGTGAACCCGCGGATGTGTCCCGAAACGACCGAAACCGCACCGAATTCCCCAAGAGATCGTGCGGTGCACAGAATCACTCCGTAGAGGAGCGCCCAGCGAATCTTGGGCAGCGTGACGTGATAAAAGATCTGCCAGCCGTTGGCGCCAAGCAGTCGAGCGGCTTCTTCCTCCTCGCTCCCTTCGGTTTCCATCAGGGTCTTCACTTCCCTGACCACAAGCGGCAGGGTGACGAAGGCGGTCGCCAGGACAATACCCGGGAATGCAAAAATGACCCGAACACCCCAGCGTTCCAGAATCGCTCCCAACCACCCATGCTGCCCATAGACCAGAATGAGCAGCAACCCCACCACGACCGGCGAGATGGAAAGAGGCAAATCAATAAGGTTGATCAGCGCGTTGCGGCCGAAAAAGCGGTATTTGCTCAGGCACCACGCCGCGGACAGTCCGAACGCGGTATTGATGGCAACGCAGAGTGTGGTGACTGACAGGCTGAGCCGCACTGCCGCCAGGGCTTCGGGATTGCTGATGGCCGCACAGTAAACGTACCACCCCTGACGGAACGCCTCTGCAAAAACGACGACCAGAGGGAGCACAAGAAAAACTCCCAGGATCAGCACCGTGGTCAGAATGAGACCGAGACGCAAAAGAAGCCATACTGGCGAATTCCGTGTGAGTTCAGCCTCACGGCGCGATGGCGCGGCGCTGGCCGCCGTAAAGCCATCGGGCGGCGAGGTTGCTCGAGGTGGAGCGAGGGGCAAACACCTCAAAGACTGTTTCATGCGACGCTCCCTTCCTGCCAGCGCAACTGCCAGTTGTGGAGAGCGTTTATGGTCACGAGGATGCCCAGGGATGCCAGCAGCATGATCGCTGCAATGACGGCCGCCCCGTGATAGTCGTACTGCTCGAGTTTGATGACGATGAGGAGCGGTGCAATCTCCGTGCGATGGGGAAGGTTCCCTGCAATGAAGATGATGGAGCCGTACTCACCCACCGCCCGGGCAAACGCCAGAGATATGCCCGTGAGCAGGGCCGGTCGCAGGGAAGGAAAGGTCACCCGCCAGAATGTCACAATCGGTCCGGCCCCCAGGCTTGCCGCGGCCTCTTCCCAGTCTGAAGGAAGATCGGCAATGGCGGGCTGAAGGGTTCGCA
>NZ_JACIYL010000948.1 GCF_014359955.1 Thermogutta sp.
AAAGCTGCCAAAACTACCGATACCCATCGAATACAGGATCCATCCCAGATAGTTGAACAGGCCCCCCAGAAGAAAGGAGACGCCGAGGTCCACACGGATATTGTGCGCCGGCTTCTCAAGGCACTGGACGACCTCCCCGACGTGCAGCCCGAGGAAAGGCGGCAGCTGCGTCGAATCCTCCTCGATTCTGACAGGCAACTTGTGCAGGCACTGAAGTCTCCCGAGGCGCCGCATCCAGCCTCGAAAGAGTCCAAAAGGAAGGAGCAGAAACGCTCGCACGATGGGGAAACTGCCCCATCCAACGAAGGACCCCGGTCACCGCTTATCAAGGCCCTGCTCGAGCTGCTGGACGATATCCCGGAAGACAATGTTGCAGATCGAAATTCCCACGACACGGATACTCTCCGGGAAAATCTCCTGAAGGCCGATAAAATTCTTGCCCAACACCTGGGCCAATCCGCGGTAAACCGAATCAAAGCGGCGAACCGAAAACCGGCTGTTCCTCGTGTTTTCAATCCGCCGCGCAAAGCACCGGCGCAGCCATCCCAAGAGAATAACGGGTCGGAAAAGACAACCCAATGACGCCGATCCAGCCGGGCGTGAAGACATTGTGTCAAGCCGAAGGACCGTTCTTTTCGATACAGTTCATACAGCCGGTCGACGCGATTATGTTTACACCGGCCGATTCTGCTGAGACCTGTTTGGGCTGGCAAACAAAGCCCTTTTCGAATAGAGCGGTTCACGTTTATGACACGGACCCGGCGGAATAACGGAGCGTGGAAGGTCGTCACCGGCCTGATGATCGCCGGCGCTCTCACCTGGTGCGGCTGCCGGTCGTATCCTTGGTCTCCGGAAAGCATGACGAGCAGCAGTGCGGGCCTGACTTCCGGTTCTGGACACCAGCCTGCTCGAAACATAGCGTCCAATCAGGGCTCCTCCGCCAAACAACCGCAAAAGAACTCCCAGCAGGACGCTGAGTACATTGCCCAACTCGCAAAAGGGCGGACCTTGGAACGGGCGGGGAAACTCGACGCAGCCCGTGAAATCTACGAACGGCTCATTGTTTGGGCCCCCGACAGGTATGAGGCATACCATCGCCTCGCCGTCGTCTGCGACCGCCAGCAAAGATTCCTGGAAGCCGAATCACTCTATGCGCAAGCCATTCGGCTTAATCCCAAAGACCCCGATCTATTTAACGACCTGGGCTATTGCTACCTGCTGCAGGGGAAACTAGACAAAGCCGAACGAGCACTGCTGAAAGCGGTTGGTATTGCCCCTGCCAATGAGCGCTACCGCAACAATCTGGGCCTTGTGTACGGTTACCAGGGCCGATACCAGGAAGCTCTTGAGCAGTTCCGCCGCGGGGGGAGCGAGGCTGACGCATGGTACAATCTCGCCTATGTCCAGTGGGTCCGAACGGAAGTCGACGCGGCACGGCAATCACTGGAAAAGGCCCTCGCAATCAACCCCGGTCACGAGCTGGCTAGGGAAAGCCTTCTGCGACTTTCCACCGGTCAATCGTTCTTC
>NZ_JACIYL010000949.1 GCF_014359955.1 Thermogutta sp.
TTTGAAATTCAATGCCGCCGCTGGGGACCGGCCGAGAGACGATCGCTCGTCGGATATCTTTCTGGCCCTCTGGGGAAAGCTGAATCGGATTCACAAAAGGAACCGGTGAAACGGGTCCAGGAAACCGTGGAGTTTGCCCAGAATGGCACAGCGAGTCTCAATGTGCGCATCGGTGGACTCACCCAGGGCGTGTATCAGGGTTATTTCCAACTGGAAGGCGATTCGCCCCTGCGTGTGAATGATCGCTGGTATTTCACCATCCAGGTGCGGCCCGCTTTTCGCGTTCTCATTGCCGCCCCACAGCCAGCGGGGCGACACGCGGTGTATCTTTCCCAGGCTCTGGCCCCGGAAACCCTTCGACGTGCCGGCATCTCGCGTTATCAGTGCGAAGTGGTTTCTTACGAAGAATTGCAGAAAGAAGATCTGTCGACGTATGCAGCCTACTTTCTGCTGGACCCGCCGCCGTTGCCAGACTCATTCTGGACGAAACTCCGCGACCTGGTCCGGGCGGGAAAGGGAGTGGCCTTCTTTTTGGGGCGGTCTCTGGGGTCAATCGAGAAATGGAATACGGGGCCTGTTCAGGATCTGCTGGCCGGCCAAATTCTTGTGCAGGCTCGCGACCCAAGCGGAGAACTGCATCTTCGGCCGTCCCTCTACGACCACTATCTGTTGGCGCCGTTCCGCTCTGTGGCCGGGTCGGTTCCGTGGGACATGTTTCCCGTCTATCGATACTGGGTGCTCGACCCGCTGGCCAGCGACGCTTATGTGGTGGCACCCTACAGCAATGGACATCCTGCCATCGTGGAACGCCCGATTCAGAAAGGTCGGGCCATCACGGTGACGACGGCCATCTCCGATCTCCCGGAGGAGTCGCCGTGGAGTATGCTCACGATGGGGCAGGCATGGCCGTTCGTGATTTTGGCCAATCAGATGGCCCTCTATCTGGCCGGGGCTGGGGATCTGCGGAGTAACTACTTTGTCGGTGAGCCTGTGCGGCTGGAGGTGGACCCTGATTTGCGGCTCACCTCGGTTCTGTTGGAACCGCCACCCGATGTCCTTAATGCCGATACGCAGGACGCCACCTTGCCGATCCGTGTCAATGTGGATCCCGAGAGTCATGAAATTTTGATCAGCGCCACCGAGCAGATCGGCAACTTTCGTGTGTTGGCTCGCGAAGCCGGGGTCGATTTTCACTCGGGATTCAGCGTTAACTGTCCGGGGCACATCATGAATCTTGATCGCGTGTCTGCAGGGCAGTTGGAACAGGCTTTCGGGGATGTACCGATGCAGATCGCCCGCGATAAAGAACATCTGCTTCGCCAGGTGACGGCGGGGAGAACCGGGCTTGAAATCACACCGTATTTGCTGGGTTTGCTGGCCCTGATGATGGCCCTGGAACAGGTCCTGGCCAATCGGTTTTATCGATCGTCACCGGTGACAGATGCAACGCAGGCCCAAACCCTGCCGACATAGGGTACCGGATCATTGCCCACTCGATCTTTGGAGTAGTGAATGAGCAAA
>NZ_JACIYL010000095.1 GCF_014359955.1 Thermogutta sp.
GTAGATGGGCTTGTCGCGCTCCCAGTAGTTCTCCATCACCACGTTGTCCACCACCAGTTCTCCATTCAGCCACACGCTCACACGGTCTCCAATCATCCGGATGCGGAAGCGGTTCCACTCACCGATAGGTTTGTCCGCTCGTTTGAGCGGCTTATTCGGGTGCTTCTGATTGTTGTAGAGTCCGCCGGAACCCTCCGGATGGTCGTTGGCGTCCCAGATCTGAACCTGCGGGCATCCCCGGAGATAGATTCCCGAGTCGCCGTGTGGCAGGATTTTCCAATCCACCCAAAGTTCGAAGTCGCCGTAATCGCGGGCAGTGCAGAGGTTGTCGCCCTTTCCGTCAAACACCAGGACGCCATCCTCCACATGCCAGTGCTCGCGCATCCGCTGATCGGCGATTTCCTGGGCCTTGGCCAGTTCTTCGGGCGACATTTTGGCCCGAGTGACCGGGTTTCCCACCAGTCCTTTCCACCCAGTCAAATCCTTCCCGTTGAAGAGTGCCACAAAACCGGGCGGCGGGACGTTGTTCTCGCCAGGTTCCGCACTCAACGCCAGATTGGCAGTGCCTGTCACGATACACCCCAAAATAAACAGGCTGAAAAGTCGCATAGCTTTCTCCTTTCGAATGACACTTTGAACTGAGATCGCGAAGTGTTAACGCACGGCGCCAGTTTCCACGTTGCCACCGCGGTATCGATTAGCCGGATGGCCTCCATTCTTTCTGAGCTAATGGGGCGTCGTCGACCGACGGGACCGTCAACGCTTGCGTGGGATTGTTCCTTCGCCTCCATAGTACGGTGCGCGGTCCCAGAAATCGGTGTCGCCCAGTGCCCGGGGATCACCTGTGGACACCATCCATTCGCGCAGCCTGGCTTTCAGTTCGTTCTCGATTTTGGCAAGTTCCGGTTTTCCAGAAAGATTGTGCATCTCGCCGGGGTCGGCCTGGAGATCGTACAGCTCGAATTCGGGCCGTTTGGCCCCGGCTGCCGCAAGGAAGAACGGGCGGATTGCTGGATCATCCTTCCGTGCGAGCATCTCTGACCAGGTGGGCGAGCCATCGATATCGCCGTAATCCCGCCCCACGCTTTCCTCCGGCGGATTGCCAGCCGGCCAGAGCTGCGGACGCAAATTCCAGATGAGATGCCAGCGCTCCGTGATGATGGAACGGATGGGATAACTTGCGTTGTTGGGCCGGGTGCAGGTGTGGCGCTCCCGTTCTGTGAACACGTGATCACGGGAAGGATCGACTCGTCCCGATTTCTTGGAGAGCAGGACGTTCAGGAAACTCCTGCCCGTCATTTCCGGAAGCGGCTCCAAACCGGCTGCCTCGAGGATTGTGGGAGCGACATCGGTGAGCGAGATAAAGTCATCCACGACCCGACCACCCGGCACGCGGGCCCGCCAGCAAATCGCCAGCGGCACATGGGTGCCCGCATCGTAGCACGTGGCTTTCGCTTTGGGGAACGGCATCCCGTTGTCGCCGGTCACGATGATAAGCGTGTTATCGAGCCGACCGGCCTTTTCGAGCAGGGCCAGCGCCTCGCCCAGCTCTCGATCGAAACGTTCCACTTCGAACAGGTAGTCGGCGATGTCGCTCCTCACCGTCGGCGTATCGGGGAGAAACGGCGGTACCCGGACCCGTTTGGGATCGATGCCCGCGGCCTCTCCCGAACCTTTCTGGTACGGTCGATGGGGATCACTTGTCCCAAACCAGAAACAGAAAGGTTTGTCGGGTGGAACAGTCTTGAGAAACTGCTCAAAGCTCTTGAAGGACGGACCTGCCGGATTTCGTTTTCTTCCCGTTCCTTCCAGAGACCCGGGCCCCCAGCCTTTCCGCATGCTGCCGATGATATAGCCGTTTTCCTCCAGCACGTCGGGATAGCAGCGGAATTTCGCCATCAGCCGGCTGTGCAGATTGGCCCCTTCTTCCAGTCTATGCGACGCCTGTCCGGTGAGCAGCGAGCCGCGAGACGCCGTGCACGTGGGGGCATTCACATGGGCGTGGGTGAAAAGGACACCCTCCCGGGCGATGCGGTCAAACGTGGGCGTCCGCGCTGCCGGGTCTCCGTAGGCTCCAGCGTGAGGCCAGGCCCAGTCGTCGGCAATCGCCAGCAAGATGTTGGGACGTTCCGCCGGGCGCTCTTCCGCAAGGACCGTGCTGGAAAACAACGGCATGGCGTACAAACCGGCAGCCATCATCAAGCTGCCCACCGAACTGAAAATCCACCGTCGGACGTTGAGGCAGTTCATCGCGTGCACCTCCTCCCCAAAAATGAATCGCACCAGTCTGGTTCACGTAAATCCGAACTCACCGCCCCTGGGAACTCCGCAGGCTATACATGTGGGCTGCCACATCCCGAGCGGCCTGGATGATCTCGGGATAGGGTGTATCACACACATCGAGGAAGCCGATCTGGTAGTTCTCACCGTCACCCCGACCGGTGGTGGCCTGATCCATAAGCTGGAACCAATGCGTGCCCACAATCTGCGGATGAAGCAAACCGCTCTTCACGTAGCGGCGATAACACTCGGCACGGTCCACCTGATCAGCGGCCTCGCGGAGTCCCGTGTGGAACATCCCCCGATCCAGGGCCCCGAAGTGAAATTCTCCGATGATCACGGGTTTATCAATTCCGTCCGGCAAACGGATCGAATCCACGCTGATGTCATAGCGATTGAAGCTGACGACATCGCAATAAAGCGCGGCCGCTCGAATCGCCCGATCGTTCACCCAGGCAAATCGACAGCCAAGATAGAGTTTGTCAGGGGCAAATTTTTTGACGGCATCGCGGCAGCGACGGAAATATGTTTCCGCAATTTCGCTGTAGAACGCCGCCAGATCCTCACGGGCCTTTTGCTGATCGACCTCATCCGTCTTCTGGAGGAAATCGTCCCAGGATTTGAAACTCGTCCCCCAAACGGCGTTCAATTTGCCAACATCTCCATACTTTTGCCGGAGACGCTCCTGGAAAACTTTCTTGGCGGGTTGATCGGCCGGTGACCGGACAGTCGCCACCGCCAGGGAAAGCTCGTCGCCCCAGCTCAGTTCGTTATCCACGAAGTATCCCAAACACCACGGATCTTTTGCTGAGGAATCGGCCTCTCGCTGCATCGCTGCCAGAAGGCCACGATCAAAATTGGGATCAAACGGATCCGCGAATTTACCCCAGTATCCTGTTGAACCTTCAATCCGGCGGGCCCCCGCATACATTGTCACCACGTAGGGTGTCCGACGCATACCGTAAATAGCCGGATCCGACCAGTTGCCAATGGTGTTAATGCCCCAGCTCCGCAACCGCTGATGCATTCGCTCATTGAACGTTTTTTCCCAGTCTGGACCGTACTTTCGGAGAAGATTGGC
The DNA here is from genome assembly GCF_014359955.1 of Thermogutta sp. Lineage (GTDB taxonomy): Bacteria > Planctomycetota > Planctomycetia > Pirellulales > Thermoguttaceae > Thermogutta. Next base: position 3,362 of record NZ_JACIYL010000095.1, read on the forward strand.
GCCGGAAAAGCAAAAAGTTTGATACGTGCCTTTATCCTGATAGTAGCCGTGAGGGGCCCAAGACGCGCGACCGTAAAACACGCCAAAGGGGCTGTCCTTCGGCGGCAGTTGGAACCAGGGCTCGCGATCGGTGATGGGAGTGATCGCCGTGGTGCTGCGGACACAATCGATCCCGTGTGACCAGAAAAGCCGCCCCTCCGGATCCACCAGCCACCACCGGCCTTCATGTTTGGCGACGCGAAAGTGACCCGTTGCCTCCAGGTGCGGCCCGCTCTCCCAGCCCCCGAATTGGTCCCAATCACTCGGGCCGGGATGGGCTGCCAGATCGCGATCTTCTTCCCGGATTCTCTCAGCCAGTTCCTCGACGCTGTGTGTTTTCCCCGGCCAATCGCGATGGCGGTACTGACCGAACTCGTCAATCAGCGGAAACAATCCACTGGTATCGCCATTCCACCACGGGGGTGTTTGAAAGCTCCCAGTCACCAGTATTTTTTCCACTTCCACAACACTGCCGGGAGACAAATCCTGGAGGGAAAGAGCCACTTCTTCCACTGTAGATACGTCGATGCCTCGCCCAGGATCAAGCAGTTCGGGAAATCCCCGCATGCCAAAGAACACGTCCTTGAGCGCTTCGGGAACGACACGGCGGAGAGTCAGTCGAAGGTGTACGCTTTCACCGGGCTCCAGAATATAATCGCGGGAAAGATTTCTGCCTTTGCTCCTTGCCCGCCATTGAACGCGTACCTGATGTGGAGAAGGATTGCGAAGCTCAATGCCGAGGTAGCGAAACGGCGTGAGATCCCAGGTCTTTTCCGGCGCCCGAAAATGGGCCACGGCGGACTCCGCCCCTGCTTCCGGTCGGATCTGCAGGAGGGAAACCCCATCCCGGGATACGACCTCAGCCGTCGCCCGCTCTAATCGGTATCCCCCTGTTTGTTGCGGCGACCACAGCACTTTCTCGGATGGGGGATTTGGTTGCTCGGCGTAAATGTGCCCGTTTGGCAAGACCGACAAAACACCCCAATAACCACAAACAATCAGCAGGGCCACCGCCCCGTTGGCGTGGCGGCAGCGTTCAACACGGAAGCGTTTCATGCGTTGACAACCTCCAAGATGCAGGAAGGATGGGGGATGTTGGATGCGGGGTCACGAACACCGCCGGATTCATTGCGGCATGTGTTCCCACACTCTCGTTGACCGTGCCCCCTATCGTACGATGGAACACGGCGCGCTTCAAGGACTTCAGGACCGATCGGGGATCATTTAGACTGAGCAAAAGAGGTCGCCTTCTTTCCGTATTTGGCTCCCCTGACAAAAAACCTGTTATCTTCGTACTAAAATCTGGTGATGTTGCCACGTCGGCTTCGGTACGAATGGCCCAAAAGCGTTGGCCCAGTCTTTCGCTGGCTGGCGGATCGGCGGCGATCGCTGGCTTGGCGATTGTTTACCGGTTTTGTCCTGGTCGCCCTGGGCAGTAGCCTGATTGCAGGCCTGGGGACCGCGTTGTTTTGGCGTCAGCACGTGGCAAAGCGTCAGGAACGCGAGCTCCAGCGCGTGGCGGACATCGTCGCCCATGCCAGATTTCCCCTCAATAAAACTGTGCTGCGACAAATGCGGGAACTTTCCGGAGTGGAGTTCGTCACGGCGTCCCGCGGCGGACAAATTCTCGACACGACGCTTTCTCTCGAGAAGCCCGACGAAAAAGTTTTGATCCCGATCCTTCAGCACCATGCAGAAGATCGAGAACCCACCCGCACGGTGAACCTCTCGGGCAGGCAATATCGGGTCAGGAAAATTTTCGTGGTGTATCGAGCGGGCTCACCGGACGATGTCCATACCATCCTGATTCTGCGTGAGCAGGCGGCCCTGCTGTCGGAGATGGCGCCGATCCTTCCAGCGACGGGCGTCGCTGCCGGATGTGCCGTTGCTCTTTCCGCGATTGTCTCCGTATGGCTGGCACGCTCCATCGCCAAACCACTCACTGACCTGGCCAGGGCGACGGTTCGGGCGGCAGAGGACTGGAACGCCTCCATTCCTGTTCCGTCAACGAGCGCCGAGGTCCGTGATCTGGCTGTGGCGATTCAGCAAATGATTCGCCAGCGGCAGGAGTTTGAACGGGCACTCCGCGATGAAGAGCGCAACCATGCGCTTCACGAGCTGGGTCGCGGGCTGGCCCACCAACTGAGGAATCTTGTCACCGCCCTCCGTCTGGCCGTGGACCTTCACGTGCAGTCCTGCCACGCAGCCCAGGCTGATGACGAACTGACGGTCGCGTATCGCCAGCTTCAGGCAATAGAAGTGACGCTCCGCGAGTTTCTCACGCTCACCACGCAGGCCCCTCATCCAGAACTGATTGACTTGCGGGCCCTTCTGGACGAAGTTTTGGATTTGCTCCAGCCAGCCATCGAGCATGCCCAGGTGGCGCTTCGCGTGGATGTTTCGCAGGACTCTGACGGACAGTTTCCCGTAGAAGGACACCGGTGGGCCCTCTTCCAACTGATGGCCAATTTGATCACCAATGGAATTGAGGCAGCTCGACAGAGCTCTCACCAGCCTCAGGTGTGGGTTCTGCTGGAGCACCGCGACAACAAAGGACGACTGGTGGTGCGGGACAACGGGCCCGGCGTGGCAAGTCATGTGCAGGAGCGACTGTTCAGGGTACCTGTCACGACCAAGCCGGACGGAATCGGCCTGGGCCTTTTGGTGTGTCAGACTGTGGCGGTTCAACACCGCGGCACACTGAACTGGTCTCGCGAAGGTGGGTGGACCGAATTCGTTTTTGAATTCCCGCTGGCGTCAAATGGAAATCGCTCTTCGGCAGAAGTGCAGGCCTGAAGCATGGCGAACATTTTGATTGTGGACGATCAACCGGATATTTGCTGGGCGCTGTCCAAGCTTGCCCGACAAATGGGGCATTCCGCCGTGACGCTGACGGCGGCGGAAGATCTGTTTCGCCAACTGGGAGAAACTCCCGGTGATCTGGTGATCCTCGACGTGCGTTTGCCCGGGATGGACGGTCTGGAGGCCCTGCGGCGACTTCGGCAGCTTCGCCCCCGGATGCCCGTCATCGTCATCACGGCTTACGGTGATCTGGAGGTCGCCGTTCAGGCGATGCAGGCAGGAGCGTTTGAGTATCTGACAAAGCCTTTCACCCTGGAGGCCGCCGCTCAGGCTATCAGGCGTGCCTTGCTCACCCCTACCCCGGGAAGCGTATCGCCGAATACCATGGAGGGCGTCCCCGAGAACGAGCCGCGGCTGATCGGCGTCTCCCCTGCCATGCAGGCGGTTTTCAAGCAGATTGCCGTGGTGGCGCCCACCGATTCGGCAGTGCACATCACCGGCGAAAGCGGGACGGGAAAAGAACTGGTGGCGAGGGCCATTCACCACTACAGTCCTCGGCGCGACCGGCCTTTTGTTGTGGCCCACCTGGCAGCGCTGAGTCCATCCCTTGTCGAGAGCGAACTTTTCGGCCACGTCCGGGGGGCCTTCACAGGAGCCGACTCGGATCACGTGGGGCTTCTCCAGCGGGCCAACGGCGGCACTCTGTTTATCGACGAAGTCGCCGACATTCCGCTGAACGTTCAGGCCAAGTTGCTTCGAGCCTTGGAATATCGCGAATTCTGCCCGGTGGGTGGCACAAAACCGGTCCACGTCGATTTTCGCCTCATTTCGGCCACACACCAGGATCTGCGAAGACTTGTCAGGGAGGGTGCTTTCCGCCACGACCTGTTTTATCGGCTGGTGACATTTGAAATCCATCTCCCGCCTTTGAGGGAGCGGAAGGAAGACATTGAACCGCTGGCAAAGTACTTCATGGGACGGCTGGCCGCGCAATCCGGAAAGACACCTCCGGCCTGGTCGGCGGATTTTCGCGAGGCACTTCTGTCGCGTCCCTGGTGGGGAAATGTACGTGAGTTGCGACACGCACTGGAGCACGCCCTCATCGTCAGTCGGGGAGGCGTCTTGCATGCCGACCACCTCCCGCCTGCCCTATCCCGCAGCCAGCAGGATGTCGCGGAGGAAGAATCGCTCCGCGATTGTGTGCGGAAATGGGTACAGCAAGCCGTAGCGGATCCGGCCCTCGAAGGCCGACTATACGAAACGTTTCTTCAGCTTGTGGAACCGGTGCTTCTGGAAGGCGCTTTGGAGATCCATCGAGGCCAGTACATCCACGCGGCGCGACACCTGGGAATCCACCGTGTCACGTTGCGAAAAAAGCTCCAGCAGTACCGAGAACTCCGCCGGTTTGCCGATCGGTCGGCGGAGAGCCCTCCGGAGGCTGATCCAAGCGAGTGATGCGGCTCCCTTCGGACACTCGCCCGTTTACATGGCAAAAACGAGGCTTCATAATAACGGCAGCAGGTTCCATCAGAGGAGGGTGATTCCACGATGAGCAGCCAGCAGACAATTGACCTTGCCAGCTACATTCGCTCGATCCCGGACTTTCCCAAACCGGGGATTATTTTCCGAGACATCACGCCGCTTCTCGGCTCTCCAGAAGCCCTGCGAGAAACGGTACGCCAGCTCGCCGATGCCGTCCGCGACCGGGATGTGGAAGCCATCGCCGCCGCCGAAGCTCGCGGTTTCCTTTTCGCCGCCCCGCTTGCCCTGGAACTGAGTGTGGGGCTGATCCCCATTCGCAAACCGGGGAAGCTGCCCTCCGAAACTTTTTCGCACACCTACAGCCTGGAGTACGGAACTGACACCCTGGAAATGCACAAAGACGCCATTAAGCCGGGGACCCGGGTGCTCGTGGTGGACGATCTCCTGGCCACCGGTGGGACAGTGGAAGCGTGTTGCCGACTGATTGAAAAGGCCGGAGGCGTTGTGGTCGGCTGCGCCTTTGTTATCGAGCTGACGGATCTCAAAGGGGCTGAACGACTGGCCCGGTATCGCCCTGTGAGCCTCATCAAATTCAGCGGCGGATAAGCACTGAGGAGCCACCTCCACGCGACCCCACGCGCGCTTCCCGCAAACCTGGTTGGTGCCCATCAACTCCAAAAGACGCCAGGCGGGAGTGGGGATAGAGCTCGATTACCGGACGAAAAGGCTCGTACCGGACGGCGACGGACCAGCCACCGGAGTCTTCTGGAAAAAGCGGGCAAGTAAGGCGGGCTGGGCTGCAAAGTCCACGTGCACGATCGACGCCACCACCTGCGCGTTGCCGATGATGTCGTACTCGAAGCCCGGCTCCTTCACCAGGCCGGTGGAAACCGACTCGGGCTCGAACCACCACTGGGAATTCCGGTAGCCGCGTATCGCCGTGCCCGACTCCGCCAGCCAGGTGCTCGATCGGAGCGTCACCGTAACCGGAAGTGGCTCCCCAAATCGCGGGAGACGCCGCCCCGCTGCCGGGAGGACTCCTGCCCCAGAAATGAAGCAACCGGTACTGACCTCCATCCATTCGCAGAGATACGCCGCACCGGCCCCTTCCGCATAGACCCTGCCACCCCGGCGGACGTAATCTCGGAGAGAGACCTTCAGGCAGTGGTTTTCAGCCAGGCGAGCCGCGTGTTCCCGAGGTTCTCCACAGCCCAGGTAGACCACGTCCGTTTCTGGTGGAATACGCTCGTCCCGAAGAGGGGAGAATTCTACGATTTTGGCCCCTGCTCGCTCCAGAAGTTCCAGGGATTCCTGGAAGTAGCAACCGAACACGGCGTCCCGCGCTATCGCCACCTGAAGGCGTCCCCGAAAATCCCAAATCGTCGTGGGATCCTGGGGAAATGGCCTCTCGGCACTGGTCCGGACAATCCGCTGAAATAACCCAAAATCCCACCACAGGGTTAGTCCTCCATCCACCCAGCACTGGGATCGGTCCAGCACGGCAGAAAGGCGATTCGGATGGCCATGATAAACGATCCCCACGAGCGGCACACCCAAAAGTATCCCCACGTCCACCACGTACTGGCTGGGTGGAATGCCGGGATCGGCATCGGTGAGGAAAAGGCCATCCAATCCGCTCGGCAAACTGCAACGGTTGGCCACAACCTGCGTGAGATGGCGAGTACTGAAGATGGCCAACTTCGATAGACCGAGCCA
>NZ_JACIYL010000950.1 GCF_014359955.1 Thermogutta sp.
ATGCTTTCTCGACGACCGGAGGCCCGGTGAAGCTGGTGGCGATGGCGGATCTGTTTGCAGATCGTTTGGAAGGAAGCCTGAAGAACCTTCAAAGTAAATTCCCCGATAAAGTGGATGTTCCTCCGGAGCGTCGGTTTCTTGGATTTGACGCCTATCGCCATGCGATTGATTGCCTCCGTCCGGGTGATGTTGTCATTCTTGCGACGCACGCAGCGTTCCGGCCGGTTCACTTTGAATACGCGGTGCAAAAAGGGGTCAACGTCTTTATGGAAAAGTCGTTTGGCGTGGACGCCCCTGCCACTCGCCGGCTGATGAAGGCTGCGGAAGAATCTGAGAAGAAGAACCTCAAGGTGGGCGTTGGCTTTATGTGGCGGCATTCCAGGGCCCGGCAAGAGGTCATCAAGAGAATTCACGACGGTGTTATTGGAGAGATTCACACCTTGCGGATCTACCGTGTGCACGGTCCGGTGTTCACACCGCGACTTCCGCCCGGTGCGAACGAGATCGAGTTTCAAATTCGTCACGCGGTGTGTTTCAACTGGGTCAGTGGCGGATTTTTTGTGGATTGGCATTGCCACAATGTGGATGTGGCGTGCTGGGTCAAGGGGGCATGGCCGGTAGAGGCGCAGGCGATGGGAGGACGGTGCTATCCCGATGCCGGCAATCTTTTTGATCATTACACCGTCGAGTACACGTTTGCCGATGGGACAAAACTGTTTGCGTTTTCTCGTCACATGCAAAATTGCTGGTCCACCTATTCAGACTATGCACACGGCACAAAGGGATCTGCGGTGATTATGACGGATTTGTCAGATCCCAAACCCAAGCTGTACAAAAGCCAGAAGATGGTGGCCAGCGAAGAGATCTGGCGGTATCCGGAGCGTGATGCGAATCCCTACCACGCCGAATGGCAGGTGCTGCTCGATGCCATCAGGCAGGATCAATCTCATAACGAGGCGAGACGGGCGGCCGAGGCCAATATGGCGACACTCATGGGACGCATGGCCGCGCATACCGGTCAGTATGTGACCTGGCAGCAGGCCTGGAACTCCAATTTCCAGTACGTCGCGGACATCGACAAGCTGACCTTCGAGTCAGTGCCGCCTATTCGGGCGGACAAGGAAGGACGCTATGCTCCGCCCTTGCCGGGCACGAGCCAGGAGATTTGAGCGGCTGAAGCGCTGAAAATCCGCGCGCTGGTGGCTTGCGGTTTTGGTAGGGGATTTTTAGAATCAATCACGCCGTTCAGCGGCGCGCGGGTGGCTTGTTCATCCTGTGCGGTGACGGGCCATGTTCTGTGGGGTTTGGCCGTTACTTTTCCTGTGCAAAGGAGGGATCATGGCTTCGGGACAGCGTCATAATTTTCCTAAGCTTCACAATGCTGCCTGGCCAGGAGTGGTCGGAAAAGGCGATGGGGGTGAGCCGCCGATTGACCTTGATACGATGCTCGACCTCACCGCGGCGGCTGAAGTGGACGGAATCAAGTTTGATGGATTCGACCTTTTCCTTTACCTCCC
>NZ_JACIYL010000951.1 GCF_014359955.1 Thermogutta sp.
CACAAGACAAGACCGACGAGCCGACTACCCGACAAAAGAGGCCTCAAAAACTGGCCAGGGCGTCAGCTTCCGTCTTAAAAATCTGGAAGATTGTGTCAAATCGGGTAATCTTGAAAACTTCGTAAATATTCGGATTGATCGAGCAGAGCTTCACAACGCCACCCCGTTTGGACACCCGATTCTCTAAAGCTCGCAATTTTCCCAGAGCGCCACTGGAAAGAAACTGCACATTGGCGAAATTGAGAAGCAGCTTCGTCCGGTTCCCCTGATCGACCAGCGAGAACAGCTCCTGCCCCAGTTCCTGAATCCCCAGATCGTCGGTGATTCGGCTTTCCTTGAAATGAACAACCGTCACATCGTCCACTTCATAAACGTCGATGTGACGAAATTCCCCCAATTGTACGTTGTCGGGTTGAGTCATTGCCGCTGCTCGCTTCTTCAGACTCCTGGATGAGGGAAACCCGCCGAAAACCTTCCTCTCAATACCCTGTCACGATTCACGGGGCCCCCGACCAGTTCGACCCTATCTTACCGGGATTTTTCCAACTTGCAAGAGGCAGACGCCAGCTCCGCGATTGTCGTTTGCGGTCCGCCCATGAGGACTTTCTCTACCGCGTTCTTTCGTGACGCATCTCCGGGCTAGGTTTGCTGTTGGGCCAAAAGTGCGGCCTCGCGAGCCTTCCAGGCTGTCACGATCAGATCCGCCGTAGCCTCCACCCCCCAACGCTCCACATTGAGAACGAGGTCGTACCATTGAGGATCGCTGACATCCTTATGGAAGAACTGCTGAACGAATTGTCGCCGCGCCGCTTCGAGTTCCTGGACGAAACGGCGGGCTTCGGCTTCGCTGAGTCCCTTCTCCTTTTGAATTCTCGCCACGCGGTATTTTTCAGACGCCACAATCCGCACGGCCAGTCCGGCCTTGTCCGGCAAGAGGAAGCAGATTCCCCTGCCCACAAAGATCACCTGTCCCTTTCGGGCGGCTGCCCAAACCACGCGTTGAAGGCAGGCGAGGAATTTGTCGCTGGAGATAACATGGGGATCCAGCCACTGTCCCAGCGTATCGCGCACCCAGTTCCCCGGCGATTCGTCGATCGATTCCAACTGGCTGCGTTCCAGGCAGAACCTTTGGGCAATCGTGTCGAGCACGTTTTTGTCGATGACATCCCACTGAAGTTTTTCACCCACTCGCTGGGCGATTTCTTCCGCCCCGCACCCAGCCTGCCGAGAAATGGTGATGAATGGCCCGAGTTTCTTCTGGCCGGAGTGCGCTTGATCGAAGCGAATCACCCGTTCCGCAATCTGCTGGGCTGCCGACCATTTGGCCATTTCCCGCTCAGCCGCCGCCCGAATCCGAGGTTCTCGAATGTCCACCATGGCACCCTCCCGTTTTGTCTGACGAGTCCCAAAAAGACCAGCCCTGCGATACCGGTCATCTGTCGCCCCGGTACATTCCACCGCGCATTCATTATAACCGCGGTCGTTTTAAAAAATCTAGAAAATTGGCAACCGATTG
>NZ_JACIYL010000952.1 GCF_014359955.1 Thermogutta sp.
CTCAGAGGCCTGTCCCATGGGATGCGGGAAAGCATCCTCGGGACAGGCCTTTTTCTTTCATGGTGGAAGAGCACCGGGCGTCGCCGCTCTGCTCGGCAGAAGATCAAAATGCGGCGGTTTGTCTTTCGTTGAAAATTCAGCCACGCGAGAAAACAGCCTATCTGAACTGTGTCTAGCTTCGCTTTCTGAAGATACGCTGCGCCCTTTCCAGGCCCTCGACCAACTGGTCAATCTCGTCCAGCGTGTTGTAGAAATAGAAGCTCGCGCGCGCCGTGGCCACCACTCCCAGTCGTTTATGCAGGGGCATGGCACAGTGATGGCCAGCCCGAACGGCAACACCCACAGAATCCAGAAGCTGAGCGACGTCATGGGCATGAATACCATCGACGACGAAACTGGCGATGCCCGCTTTTTTGTCAGGCGCCGGTCCGAAGATGCGAACCCGCGGCATTTCGGCAAGGGCCGCATGGAGCTTGAGGGTCAATTGGTGTTCATGGGCTGCGACGCGTTCCAGGCCGACTTTTTCGAGATAGTCAATCGCGGCGCCTAACCCAATCGCGCCGACGATGGGAGGCGTTCCTGCTTCAAACCGGTAGGGGAGATCGCCCGGCACAAAACCGTCGAGCCGGACCTCCCGAATCATGCTCCCGCCGCCCATGAATGGGGGCATTTCTTCGAGGATTTCCCGTTTTCCGTAGAGGACACCAATTCCTGATGGGCCAAGCATCTTGTGGCCGCTGAACACGAGAAAGTCGGCATCCAGTTTTTGGACGTCCGTGGTAAGGTGGGGAACGCTTTGCGCCCCGTCAACGAGGACCTTGGCCCCCACCGAGTGTGCAGCCCGAATGATCGCTTCTACGGGATTAATGGTGCCCAGAACATTTGACACGAGGGTAATCGCCACGATCTTCGTTCGTTCGGTCAAGAGGGTATCAAGGCTGTCGAGGACGAGCTCCCCCTGGTCGTTGATGGGGATGTAGCGGACTGTTGCTCCCTGACGCTCGGCAAGCTGAAACCACGGCACCAGGTTGGAATGGTGTTCCATCTCGGTGACCAGGATCTCATCGCCTGGCCTGATATTGGCATCTCCCCATGCCCGGGCAACCAGGTTGATGGAAGCGGTGCTACCGGAGGTGAAGATGATTTCTTTTTCCGACCGCGCGTTAATAAACCGGCAGACCCGTCGCCGGGCCTCTTCGTAGAGTTCCGTCGTCTCGTCCGCCAGTGTGTGGATGCCCCGGTGCACATTCGCATAATGCTTTTCATACATATCGACAATGGTCTGAATCACCTGCCGAGGCCTTTGTGTTGTGGCGGCATTGTCGAAGTAAACCAGCGGACGCCCAGGATGCACTTCTCGCTGGAGAATGGGAAAGTCCTGGCGATAAACCAATGGATCGAAGGAAATAGCCGATTCGGAAACCGTCATTTTCGACCTCGCTTAGCCGGTATGCACTGGATGAATTGGATCCGCCGAAAAGCGTTTTTTATCGTCGCGGAGGGTGTCGGTCTGGGC
>NZ_JACIYL010000953.1 GCF_014359955.1 Thermogutta sp.
TGGGCACAAGGTCAATATGCATCACCGGTTGGTCATATGTTCTGCCGGCTGGCAATCGGTCCGGCCAGCGAACCAGAAATGGGATGCGGATCCCTCCTTCGTACACTTGACCCTTGCATCCTCGCAGACCGCCGGTGCCCCATTCCGGCCCGCCGTTATCGCCCACAAAGATCACCAGAGTGTTTTGGGCCAAGTCCAATCGATCCAGCGCGTCGAGTACCTGGCCGATGGCATCATCCAGCGCCGCCACCACGGCGTACCGTGCGTCTTTGAAGCGGGCAACGTAGTCCTCCGGAGCTTGGGTCGGCACGTGTCGGGCATTATACGCCAGGTAGAGCAAAAACGGGCGGTCCCGATTCCTTTCCAAAAAGGCGACCGCCTGATCGCTCAGTTCGAACGTGAGGTACTTGATTTCCTGCACAGGATCGTAATTGCGCAAGATGGGATTCTTGCCGACAACTTCTCCCTGTTGCTTCCCAAGCCTGACAGGGCCAACATCCGCCCGGAAATAGTCGTGCCAACCACCTTGAAAGCCGAAGAACTCGTCGAAACCCCAGGTCATAGGGTGGTTCTCCCGCCCAAAGCCCTGATGCCATTTGCCCACGGCCATCGAATAGTACCCCTTGGCCTTGAGGTATTGCGGCATCATCTTTTCAGTGCGGGGGATGACTGGCGAATTGCCCCATCGCTGTGGGTACCGCCCGGTGAGAATCGCCCCGCGAGAAGGCCAACACATGGGGTCGGCCGAGTAGCCTTGGGTCATCCGCAAGCCACCCGCCGCCAAGCGATCGATGTTCGGCGTGGGCACCTTGGCCTGCGGATCGTAGCACCGGACATTCCCCGGCCCCAGATCGTCGGCAACGATCACCAAAATATTGGGCAACGCAGCGGATTCTGCCTGGGCCTCGCACCTCCAGCTCGTAAAAATCCCCAATCCCAAAGCGACCACCATCGCCACGATCATGCGACAGGGCAAGCGGCAGGAATTCGAGAACATTTTCTCAGCTCCATGTTAAGATGCCATTTCCTCCGGAAGGGTCCCATAATCGTCGGGTCATGGTGGACTGCTCCCATCCAGCTTTGATCTGGCCCATTGTCTGTACGTGGCTGCCAGGTCGCCCGGGCTGAGCAGAATCACCCGACGTCCGTTCGGCGGGTCATTGAGAATACGGTCGATCTGTCGCTTGACCACACTGGGGGGAGCTTTACAGCGCACCAGCATGAACAGCGGCACCCCGGATTGGTCCGCCTCTTTCACGGCCCTCCGCAGAGGATCCACCGCGTTTTCATCTCCGTTTTTCTCCGGACCGACAATCGTACACCAGACAGTTTCCGCCTGGTTGGGCAGGATGCCCCACTCGGGCTTCCTTGGTGAACCGAGGTAGCCACTGATAACAAATGGAAAATCAAGTGCCTCGATAAATTTCTTTTTTGCGGGACCGAAGAAATTGAGGATCTGCAGGGCACCGTTACTGAATGCACGGTAACGACGGTAGGTAGTCACCCAGGCC
>NZ_JACIYL010000954.1 GCF_014359955.1 Thermogutta sp.
GGGGCGGTATGACTACAAACTTTGCACCCGCGCACCACGACGTTACGGCACGGATTCCGCGAGCTTTTCAGACAAATCGCGTCATCCCCCGATTGAATATCACAGTTTTCAATCAGCACGTTTTCGCAACCATCCAAATCGATACCGTCGTTGTTGGGTTGATTATTGAGGAAACGAATGGTCACCGCAGTGAAGTGAACATTTTTGCAATCGACCAGGTGCAACCCCCAGAACGCAGGGCGCTGATAGGTCAGCCCCGAAAACGTCACGTTCTCGCAACTCTCGAAGCGGAGCAGCCTCGGACGTGTGTCTCGGCCACCGGGCCCCCGGCGTTTCGGAAAGGCCTCCGGTGTCCCCCGGCCATCGATAATGCCAAGACCTTCCAGCCGGATATTGGTCGCGTTCTCGGCGTAAATCAGGCATTCCGCCTGCCCTTCACGCGCCGGCCGCAGGTTATCCGTGGGATAGTCCGCCGGGTTCTGGCTGCCCAGCAATCTGGCTCCATAATCAAGCGAGAGAGTAACATTACTTTTCAGATGAATCGTCCCGATCTGAAAATGGCCGGGTGGTACCCGAACGATCCCGCCGCCGGCCTCGTGACAGGCATCAATCGCCCGTTGAATCGCTGCGGTATCTATGGCCACGCCGTCGCCGACAGCGCCATAGCTCTTGATATTGAAGATCCTTGGTTTCGCAACCTTGGCACTGACAAGCTGACCTGTGCCAACCAGGAGCAGGCATACAGCAGTACCAAGTCTCAGCTTCTGCATACGATCAACTCCGTACGATTCTCGAGACTTCTGCCACGCGCACATCAGGTAAATAAAAGCGCCATTTTACTGATGCTCGCACAAGTGGTCAGTCCGCGCTTCGCTGTCCACGCATAAGCAAACGGCCCTCCGACCTGGCGCCCCCACAGGTCACCATCTGTGCGAGTACGCATAGCTTGTCGCCACCGTTGCAGCATCGTGTTATTCCGGCAAACTCACGCGGTGGTGTGGCTGCCCCACAATTTTACTAACAATATCATTTTATCTGAGCCATTAATAATATGCTTTAATTCGACCGTCACTCCTCGTTCATGTTCTGGCGGATTCCCGCAGGCACGTGCCATATGGTCTCTCATGCTGCAGCCTTCAGCGGTCGGCCTGTAACCTGCCTGTGCGGCGCTGCCAGGCTTCGGCCTGCTCCAGCATTGCGTGAACAACCTCGGGATGATCGGCGGCGACGTTTCTTTCCTCATGTGGGTCGTTTGCTAGGTCGTACAGTTCGGGCACTCCCTCCCGGACCACAAGCTTCCAATTGCCCGCCCGTGCCGCGTACCTTTTGGGCGGCAGACCCCAGAAAAGAATTTCGTGAGGCGCCTCCTGCTTCTCGCCCAGCCAGTAGGGGAGTAGATTGACACCATCGAGATGCTCCGGGATCTCCAGTCCCACCGCAGCGAGGATGGTGGGCACAAGGTCAATATGCATCACCGGTTGGTCATATGTTCTGCCGGCTGGCAATCGGTC
>NZ_JACIYL010000955.1 GCF_014359955.1 Thermogutta sp.
ACTGCGAGGCGTGTGTCCCCGAATGTCCGGTGGACGCAATTTTCCTTGCAGATAATGTGCCAGAAGAGTGGAAAGAGTACATTAAGATCAACGCGGAAATGGCGCCCCAGTGCCCGAAAATTACGGAAAAGAAGAAACCGCTCTGCGAAGCGTGATATCGCATTGAACGCCAACTTCCTGGCCCGTCGACCCTGGCGAGCCAGGGCACAATATCCCCTCGGATAGGGGATCGGGAGCATGAACGGCTGGGCCGAATGGAGCGACATGGTTTTCCCCTGGGCAATCGTGGCCGCAGGGGTTGTTTTTTTGGCGTGGCAAGCCCGCGCCTGGTCGGTGCTCTCGCGGAAAACCGCATTATCCGACGTGGAATTTCTTCGTCGGCGGTTTTACCGTCGTGCCCAGATCAGCTTTCTCATGATCGTCCTCGGTCTGCTCCTCTGGGCAGGGCGATTGATGTTCTCTGACACTGAACACCCCCTTTGGGCCATCGGCTACTGGACGGTAGCCGCTCTGCTCACCCTCTGGCTGGTGATCTTGGCCACGGGCGATCTCCTCGTTGGATTCTACCATTTCAATCAGCTCAAACACCGCAGCGACCTGGAACAGGTCCGGCTGTCACTCCTCGCAGATAAACTGAAGCGGATTCACGGAAACGGCAAACATCTGCGCGGTGCGGGCTCGAACGCCTCGGCACAGAACACGGGAGAAGCCGGGGCGTCTGAACATTCCGGTTGATTGCTGCTGGATCGATCCCTGCAATCAATCCGGCTTTCTCAATACGAAGTTCCTATGCGGAGAGTACCTTCACCGTTCACCCACCGCGAAGGAGAGCCAACACCGCTTGCGGGTTGTTGTTGGCGATAGCCAGGACCGAGACACCCGATTGGACGAGTATTTGCGCTCGCGTCAGAGCCGCACTTTCGGCGGCAAAGTCGGCATCCCGGATCGAGCTCTCCGCCGCTGTTAGGTTCTCCAGCGTGTCGTTGAGGGAGCTGATATTGGTCTCCAGGGTGGTTCGCTGGAAGGCTCCTAATCGGCCGCGGAGTGTCGTGATTTGCGAGATGACTTCTTCGACCACGGCGGCTGCCCCATTCACATCGCGGGTAAGTGATTTGGCACCCCCCGAGCGCAATTCGAACAGTCGGCCTGAAACTCCGCCGAGCTTCGCGGTGTTGACACTCTGGATTCCCAAGCGGGCCTGCTGGTTGGAGACAACATCGGGGCCAAGCTGGAATTGGGCTCCGCCGCCCACGATGCGGAATGCCGTCATTGTGCCGTCTGCCAGATTCTCTGAGACGCTGAATGAAAGATCGAGCGCGGCTGTATTGATAGACGCCCTAAGTCCCTTGCCAACCGCTGCGATGCCGTTCACCAGCACCTGCACGTCCGTACCCGCGCTCCGCGTCGCCTGGTTTCCGTCGCGGTCCGTTACAGTGAAGCTTGTCCCATTGAGGGCCTTCACCGAGACAAACGCATCTGACCCGAATTCGACTGCCTTGAACACCAGTC
>NZ_JACIYL010000956.1 GCF_014359955.1 Thermogutta sp.
CTCGCTTTTTTGTTGAGTTAAGCCTTGTGCGAGAAGAACCGCCAGCCAACCGGGGGAAAAGACCGGGCAATTGGCTTGGGCGGGAGTTCAAGCGGGACAGGACAAGCGCGTCCCAGCTCTGGCGGTGGGACCTGCTTGTCAGGTCCACATCGCAGGGTTGAGCCATCGAGCCGCAACCACCGGCCAGGACCGAACTCTGTCCCGTGGGGAAAAACTTTTACTTCCCCCAACCTTTCGAGAAACGCCCTATCCGAACTCTGTGGACACCGCTATCCAGGAGCGGATGTCAAAACCAGCCGCGAAGCGACCTGCTCTTCCCTAGGCAGCTCATGCCAAATACCGTGCAATCCGGTTTTTGGTTGGGCACGAGGGAACCTGCGGAATCTGGTACGCCATCTGGTAAGCGTCCTCAACGGTATCCGAGTAAAAATTGCGCAAAATCCTGCACGCCCGAAAACCAAGCGAACGGAAAAAGAGCTGGGCGACCAGGTTGGTTTCACGAACTTCGAGAAGTATCTGATGTCGGCGATGCGGCGAGAGCTTGTTGATCAACCGCTCCACGAGTGAGCGACCGATTCCCTTTCGTCTCCAGGCCGGATCAACAGCCAGTGTGAGCACGCGGAAAAAATGAGGAGCCATCTCGTAGATCATGTAGCCGACGACCTGATTCTGGACCTCGGCCACAACGGCAATGCAATGGGGCTGATGAGTGCAGGAGAGAAAATCGGATTTCGTCCAGGGAAACTCGAAGCTTTCCTCCTCGATTTTGAGAACAGTGGGCAAATCCTCCTTCAACATCCAGCGAATGACAGGTCGAGTCGCCACGCGGAAATCAGTACTCATGGCAAACGTTCCTTGTCAGCCAGAGTAACGGAGAAAGGAAGAACTGTCCCTCTGCCGCCTTCCGCGACTGCCCTCCGTCACGCGTCACAGTTCAATAGGCTATCAGAAATCAAATCGGCTGCCAAGAGAGCTTTTTTCGATTAGAAAACTGCGAGACGTTACAGAAAGTTTAACGCTGACCCGGCCGTGGATTCAGCTCCATGAAAAGCCCGCCAAACTTCGCAATTTTTTACGCAGGCGACTCAACCGTGCCCGCAAAGGTCCGGGCTTGCAACCGAGCCTGCGTGCGATCTCCACAATTGGCAGCCCTTCCAGTTGCATCCGGAACAAGTTTCGTTCTTCGGGAGTCAACTTATCCAGCAACTGGCTCAAAAGCTCCTCATTCTCCCACTGTTCGGCCGGCACCTCGGGAGCTGACCACCGCGTCTGTTCGAGTGTGTCTTCTCCCAAACGAACCACGGGTTGCCGCCGCTGACGTCGCCAGTAAAGCGCGACTTTCCGTCGAATGACGGTGGCCGCCAGAGCCACAAGTTGTTCGGGCGAGTCCAAATTGTACAGCCCTGCCCGCAGGCCCGGGATCAACATCCGTTTCATCGATTGCACGAGATCCAGGGTGTCCACCTGGGAACGAAGCAGCGGCCCGAGGGCGACACGTGCTATGATTT
>NZ_JACIYL010000957.1 GCF_014359955.1 Thermogutta sp.
TGGGCCGGGGACACTGGGCCGCCAGAATCTCCAACGACTGGGCCAGCGATAAACCTGCTCGCACCGCGTTGGCAAGGGTCACCATGGCATCGGCCAGTTGATCCTCGATTTTCCGCCGATAATACTCGGCCATCCGCCGCAGAAGATACCACGGCGCGGCCAGCAGTAATACGGCCGCCAAAATCGCGAAGATAAGGCTGTCCACCACCAGCCAGAAGCCAAAAAAAGCCACGGCAATGCCGACCAGCCAGAGAATGAGCCAGAACCTGACCCGTGTGGTCCTCACCCGCAAGCGCCGCAGCTTATCGGTGACGTCGGCCTCCATCCAGGCGAATGCCTGGGCAAGCCAATCACGAGCGCTGTACACCAGGATCGCAGCCGCGATTCCCGAGCACAAACAGCCCAGCAGGAGTAAATCCTGGTTTCCCGTCATACCCGAATCCTCCGGTCCTCGCCGATGGCTTCGTGCTGAGGACCCGTGCCCCCAGGGGCAGCCTGCACGGATTGATAGCCTTCCCCGTAGAGAAAGTTGAGGTCCAGCAGGTCCTTTTCCACCAGTGAGTCGATGAAGGTGGGAAGATAGCCGGTCGGCTCCAGGGACTGGCCATTCCGGAAGTTGAAGATGTCGTGCATGATGACGCTTTTCGTCTCGGGATCGACGCCCACGACCTCGGTGATTTCCGTGATCACCCTCCTTCCACCCGGCAGCCGCGAGATGTGGACGATCAGATCGATCGCCGAGGCGATTTGCCGGTGAATGGAGTAAATCGGCAAATCGGCCGCCATGAGGATGAGCACCTCCAACCGTTCGATCACCTCTCGCGCGGTGTTCGCATGGAGCGTCGTCAGCGAGCCGTCATGGCCGGTATTCATCGCCTGAATCATGTCGAGGGCTTCCGGCCCACGGCATTCACCCACGATGATCCGGTCCGGCCGCATCCGCAGCGCATTGCGGACCAGATCGCGGATGGTGTACGCTCCCTGCCCTTCCACGTTGGGCGGCTTGGCTTCGAGGGTGACGACATGCTCCTGATGAAGACGGAGTTCGACCGTGTCTTCGATGGTGATGATCCGTTCTTTGAACGGGATGAAGCTGCTCAGGACGTTAAGCAGTGTGGTTTTCCCTGCCCCTGTGCCCCCGCTGACGAGGATGTTCTTTCGATCGATGACCGCCGCCCGAAGAAACGTGGCAGCCGCTTTGGTGATCGACCCCAATTCGATGAGATCATCCATCGTCATCCGCTGCAACGGGAATTTTCGAATCGTCAGGCATGGTCCTTTCACAGCCAGCGGCGGGATGATGGCGTTGACGCGGGAGCCGTCGGGTAACCGGGCATCGACAAGGGGCTGACTCTTGTCGATCCGCCGCCCCACCTGGGCCACAATCCGCTCAATGATCGCTTCCGTCACCTTGTCCGAGATGAAACGCCGTCCCGACTTTTCGATGACGCCGTTGCGTTCCACGTAAATCTGATCCTTGCCCACCACCATGATTTCC
>NZ_JACIYL010000958.1 GCF_014359955.1 Thermogutta sp.
TGGTGTTACTTGTTCCGTCGATAATGTCGGAATAGCGATAAGTCGTGTTTCTGCAAAATAGTCCGCGAACGTCCGTGGAATCGTTTGCGTTTTGTACTTGGTCCCCCACGCAGAAAGCGTAAGCCGTATGCCGGCCATTCTTGTCGGGAATCCCATCGTTGGATGGGCAAAGCAGAACATCAGGTGAGTTATTCCACACACTCCAGCCCCAGTGTGGCCAGCCCCCCTCAGGGGCTACGGGTTGTCCACCGTTTGTCGCCCCGGTTGGGTCTCCGGCGCGAATCTGGTCGTACATCGCCTTTTGCTCGATATAGGGAAGCAAGGAAACAAATCCGGACCGTTGCTGCCAGTTAGCTGCCCAACCCCAAGGAAGACCACCATAGTTTGAGTTAGTCCCTCCCGCGCGGTAAACCAGGGTTCCGTTTACGTCGTGGTAATTGTGAAGGCCGAGTCCAAGTTGCTTCAAATTGTTCGTGCACTGGCTACGCCTTGCAGCCTCCCGCGCTGCCTGCACGGCAGGCAGCAGTAATGCGATCAAAATGCCGATTATAGCAATAACGACTAATAGTTCGACGAGAGTGAAACCGTTCCCCAATTCGCGATCCATGGGAACAAAGCTCCCTCTTTTGTCAGACGGTTGTTTGGTTTTGACTCTACTCATTGCTCCACCTCCGCGCTTGAACAAGAAGGACCAATGAACCCGAACAGATTGTTTGACGAAACATGTATGGCGGCCCACCAACTGCTCGTTATTTTAGCTTCGCCTCCAACTAGTGCAACAATTTTGCGAGTAACTTTGTGGCAGCCTGGACGCGCGTAAACTTATTCCTCAATAGCGACACCCGGTTTTGGTCTAAGTGAACCACGCCCTAACGCTCTGCTGTGATTTGGCTTGCAGCAATAAGACGCTACCTGCCTGCCAATCTCGCTGAAACATGTGCTGTGAATGTTGCGCATCGTGCCTTGTTGGGCCCTCTTTTGGAGACAGATGCGATCACAATATTGTGGTTGTTGTGCCATTCCACCCTGTTTTAAAATTTGTCCCCACAGCCTACGAGACCGTTAGGTGTGCCGGGTACTCCTTAACGCCAAGCGGAGATGGTGCATGTTCGGTTACAGAATAAGGGTGTGGCCCTGCGCGACAAAACGCAGTGTCATCCCGAACTCGTGGAAGAGCTGCGTGAGAAGATTCTCGCCATGCCGGGTGACCTCCACACAGAAGTGGAGTGAGGTCGCGGAACTTTCCATGGCGAAGCGTGCGAGCGGCGTTGCAGGCCGAAGCCACCTCTTCCGGAGCGACGTGCCTGTCACATCTACATTCGGTTGATAAAACGGTAGGGGCAATTCATGAATGGCCTCGACAAACGTCGGGGGAACCTCTTGCGGAGGACCCGCTTGTCGGGTCCGATGAACACCAATTGATAATCCATTCTTTTTCCCCGGGCACGACAAGCGTGCCCCTCCGATCCGTTTCTTCGGAGGGACCTGCTTGTCAGG
>NZ_JACIYL010000959.1 GCF_014359955.1 Thermogutta sp.
CCCCTCAGCCACTTCCACCGCGATGAAGGTCCGAACTTTACTCTTCATTGGCTTCGCGTCCTCGTCGTGGTGCTGACCTCCCGGCCCTTACCCGTCAACAGGCTACCTTGAATGTCAACCGTTGCCGAAAGCCCTTTTTTGAACGTTCATCAACTCATCTGTGTTATTTATTGTCCCTCTTCTTTTTTCCACAGTGTCCCGATTGTGGCGAGAAATAGCCCGGAAATGCCGCTAAAGAACGGTCCGCCCGGTTGAATCCAGGCAGTGCGGTCAGGCGAGACCGGACAGCAATCCTTTCCAGTTCGTTTTCTCTATTTTATGCCTTCTTTTTGGATTTCGAAGGTAGCTCAATCGATCAACGGGGCGACGGTCTGCTTCACAGTTTCGCACAGCTCCATCGCTTCTTCTTCGCGGGGAGCTTCGGCGATGATCCGGATGATCGGCTCGGTGTTGCTGGGGCGGATAAGGACCCACCGATTGGGGAGGTCGATCCGGAGTCCATCCATTCGGTCTGTCCGACCGTCGCGAAACCGGCGCGTTACTGCCTGATAAGCCGCCTCCAGTTTCTCAATGGGAAAGCTCATCTTCGTTTTGACGATGGCGTACCTTGGTAACTGAGCGACCAGGTCCGCCACGCCGCATCCTTCCTCCGCCATCGCATCGAGGACGCAGGCCATCCCCACAAAGCTATCTCGAATGAGAACCACGCGGGGATCAATCGGGCCTCCGTTTCCCTCACCGCCGAACACGGCATCGTGGGCCAGCATGGCGTCAACAACGTTGGCCTCGCCCACCGGCGAGCGAAAGAAAGGTACTCCATACTTGGCCGCGATATCCTGGTTCATCCGACTGCTGGCACAGTTGGTCACGACGGGCCCCTTGCGTGACTTCAAACGATGGTAAAGACACAGCGCGAGGGTGTATTCTTCGCCGATGTAGCGCCCTGATCCGTCGATGATCGCCAGCCGGTCCGCGTCGGGGTCCTGACAGAATCCGACATCAGCCTGGCACTCACGGACGACCTGGCAAATCCCCACCAGGTTTTCCGCGAGTGGCTCTGGCGGGTGCTCAAACGCACCGTTGGGAATTTCGCCCCTCGGAATGACCTCACAGCCGAGTTTTTCCAGCAGGGCCAGGCCGAGCTGACTGCCCGCCCCGTGATTGGAGTCCAGGACGACTCGGAACCGTCGCTGCGATATCCTTTCCACATTGACGGTATTGAGAATCGCGTTCAGATGGGGAGTGATCGTGTCGGGACACGTTTCCACGCTGCCGATTCGATTGAACCTTACCCAGTCGAACTTCCCGCTGCGGTAGCGCTCAAGCACCTCCTTGCCGGACCGATCCGGAATCACGCGACCCTCCGGGCTGAGGAGCTTGAGACCGTTGTATTCGGCTGGATTGTGGCTTGCCGTGATCTGGATGGCACCGGCAGCTCGATAGTGCTGTACGAGGACGCCCACTGTCGGCGTCGCGGCGATCCCCACG
>NZ_JACIYL010000096.1 GCF_014359955.1 Thermogutta sp.
GGCGCGCTCGCGGGGTACGACAGTGTACCCATGGCGGCGCTGGGCGGTATCATTTGGGTCAAAAAGCGAAACACCAAACAGCACGAGCGGACGATCGAAAGACTCCGGGAACATAAAATTTTTGGACCGTTTGTATTTGATTGGGGCACCACCGAACGAACCGGCTACAGTGAAGCCGCTGAGGCCCAGTGCCCCATCTGGCGGGTAAAGACTCCGTCGGCTCAGGAAGCGGCACGTTTAGGCGAATATGAGCGGATCACCGAGGAATTTTTGAAACGCTGTCAGTAAAGGCGAAGGATTCGGTATGGGCAAGAAGTCAGGTGCTTCCATTGACGCGGCTCTTCAGAACCTGCAGTCCGTCATGGGGCTGTTGCCCGAGGAGGAGCGAAAGCACACGTTTTTGACCGACCTCCAAAGGGCGATTAACGTGTTGAGTGAGCTGAGGGACGCGATCGCGCGAATTCCCACCCGGGAACGAATTGCCTCTGAGGGAATTCTTGAAGGGCTCAAACGCATCGGGGACTTTTTGAGAACCTTTGAGGCCGGTAGCACGCGGGGGCGTGGCCGGAGCCAGACGAAGCTGGTGGATGAATCCAAGATCGCAGGATTTGTGGAACAACTGCGGCAATTGCCGGAAGCGGAGTTGCGGGCTTGCGTTCAGAAAACAAAGCTCGGTAAGGCAGAGTGGCGTGCCGCCGTAGAGCACGTGGGAGGTTACACCACCACCAAAGACACGATTGCCACCCTCAAGCAGCGATTGATCCAGGAAATCATCAATCGCCGAACGCACGAGGGAATTCTCGGCAGTGCACGACCCTGACGGGCTCATAGGGAGGCCAAGGCAAAAACGAGGTGGCGCCTCCCGGTCGGCCTCAAGCCGGGGAATATTTCACCGGCCAAGCATCTCGATCTTTCCTTTTTGAAAAGGATTGCTATGCTGGCCCTTTGAGGCGAAAGCCCCTCGAAAAAATCCCAGAAAGCATTCACCGCACGCATTCACGAGTTGCAAAAAAAACGGGAGTGATCTTTCATGGAGTCGCAGAGAAATCACAGCATCGGAACTGAGAACCGCCGATTGTCGCGACGGGATTTTCTGAAAGCCACGGCACAGTTTGCCGCTGTCGGAATCATGGGATGCAGCGGCGTGTCGGCAGCCCCCGAGGAATGGGCCAGTCTGTTCGACGGCCATTCTCTGAATGGCTGGCGGGCATCGGAAAACAAGTCGAGCTGGAAGGTGGAGGGGGGTTGTCTCGTCGCGGATGGGCCCCGCAGTCATCTCTTCTATGAGGGGCCGGTGGGTAACCACATGTTCCGGAATTTTGAACTCACGCTGGAAGTGCTCACCAAGCCCGGCGCGAACTCCGGCGTGTTCATCCATACGCGTTATCAGGAAACCGGTTCCCCGACTGCCGGCTACGAAGTGCAGATCAACAATTCGTATCCCATGGTGGGGCAAAACCCAGAGTTCCGTCGGACCGGGGGTCTGTTTGCCATCCAGGACATCTTTAAAGCATTTTTGCCCGACGATGAGTGGTTTCGCATGCGGATTCTGGTGGTGGGCAAGCGGATCCGGGTGTGGGTGAATGAGTTTCCTATGGTCGATTATGTGGAACCCGCTTCTCCACCGCGTGCGAAGAATCGTATGGAGCGGCGGCTTTCCCGGGGAACAATCGCGCTTCAGGCCCACGATCCAGGGAGCCGGATTCATTTCCGCAATATCCGCATCCGTCTTTTGCCCGATGATGCCGACCCATTCGCCGAGCCTCGCCCCGATGTGACCCCGTACGGCGTGACTGAGGGACTGATTGATCGGCTTTCGATGCTGGCGATTCCTGTCACGGACTTTCACATTCACCTCCGCGGGGGGATGACCGTTGACAAGGCCATCGCCCGCCAGGCCGTCACAGGGATTAACGCCGGTGTGCTGGAGAATCACGGTCGTGGCTGGCCGCTGGACACGAACGAGAAACTCGCCGCTTTCCTGGATGGGACGGCGGGTAAGCCGGTCTTTGTGGGGATCCAGGTCAACGATCGGGATTGGGCAGAGACGATCGCCCCGAAACTTCTGGACAGATTGGACTACGTTCTGGCCGACACGATGATCATGCCCATGCCTGATGACAACAGCCCGCCGGTAAAACTCTGGTTGACCGACCAGTACACGATCGACGATCCCAAGGCGTGGATGGAGCGATACATTCGGCACAATCTGCGCGTGCTTTCAGAACCGATCACGATCCTGGCCAATCCCACCTGGCTTCCCAAACCAATTGCCCATCTTTACGACGAACTGTGGACAGAGGACCGGATGAGACTGATTATTGAAACGGCCGTCAAGCGTGGCGTGGCCTTTGAAATAAACGCGAGTGGTTATCCGCCCGAGAAGTTTATCCGGCTTGCCAAGGAGATGGGGGCCAAGTTCACTCTGGGAACCAACAACTTTGATGACCGACCGATCTCGCTTGCCAGATGCTTTGAGATGATCGACAAATGTGGGCTTCAAGGACGGGATTTTCTGCTTATCCGGCCGAGAACAGGCTCTAATACCCCCAAGTAGTGATGTTAGTCGAACAAATGGCATGACGGTACGCAGGGTGACGTTGTTTACGGAGCGGCCGCAGCGTGGATAGGATGCTCACAAAAAGACAGCTTGTTTTGCGGGGTGTCGTGTTTTTGTCGCTTGTGGGGGTGGGGCTCGGTGTCGACCTTGTTACGAAAGAGTGGATTTTTCGGCGACTGGGCATGCCAGGCGAGAAGCCGGTGTGGTGGATCATCCCCGGTGTGTTCGGCTTTCAGACGAGCCTCAACGAAGGGGCCCTTTTTGGCATGGGACAGGGTTTCGCACCATGGTTTGCCGGACTATCGGTGATTTTCGCGGTGGGAATTCTGGTCTGGCTGTTCGTTGGCGGAGCCGCCAGGAGTTGGTGGCTGTTGATCAGTCTGGCGGCGGTGACTGCGGGGATCTTCGGCAATCTCTATGACCGCTTGGGGCTTCACGGGTTGAGGTGGCACGAAGGGAACCCTCTCCACCCACCGGGCGAGCCGGTCTATGCTGTCCGAGATTGGATCCTGGTGATGATCGGCTCCTGGCCGTGGCCGAATTTTAACGTGGCAGACAGTCTGTTGGTCTGTGGCGTGGTCGCACTTGTGGTTCATACGCTATTTTTTTCTGGGGACGCCACGGCAGAAGGGGCAGTTCGTCACGCACCGCCCGCCTAATGCTGGCACAGGTGTAGGGGCAACGTCGCTGGTTGCCCGCTTTCCCCCTGGTGTTTGTGCGTCAAAGGGTCGTCTTTCTCGCGGTGCGCACGTTGGAAAGGAGCGTTTCCCCGGGGTGCAGAAGACCTTCCATGCGGGTTATACTCAAGAGGTTGTCGGTGCGAAAATTGAAAAAAACAGGCCAACTACCGTGAACAAGTTGGGTAAAGCAATTTTTCGGGAACGTCTGGGTATTCCTTTCCGCACAAAGGTTGAATGGTACCGGTGGGGACGTCCTCTGGGTTTCGCCGTGCTCGTGGGTGTCTGCACCGGCTTGGCGGCGGTTGTATTCACGTGGGCTCTGGAAGGTTTGCAAGATTTTGTGCTCGGCGATCTTCTGGGCTACCAGATGCCCCCCCAGCCCACGGTTGACCCCGCTGCCCCATTCGTTTATCCAAGTGGGGGCTGGCTGGTGCTTGTCGTTCCCGCTCTGGGGGGGTTGTTGTGCGGTCTGATTATTCACTTTTTTGAGCCTGAAGCGGAAGGCCACGGCACGGACGCGATGATCAAGGCGTTTCATCGACTAGCGGGGAAGATTCCGCCCAAGGTGCCGCTTGCCAAGGCCGTTACCAGTTTGCTCGTGATTGGTACCGGCGGATCGGCGGGGCGCGAGGGCCCTATCACACAAATTGGTGCTGGGGTGGGTTCAGTCGTGGCGCAGCTTTTCAAACTGGGCGATTGGGATCGCCGCATTCTTATGCTGGCGGGAGCAGCCGGAGGACTGGGGGCGGTCTTCCGGGCCCCTCTTGGTGGGGCGATGTTCGCCGTTGAAGTTTTGTACTCGGGAACGGCGATCGAATTTTCGGCACTGGGACCCGCCTTCGTGGCTTCGGTCGTCGCCTACACGGTATTTGCCGGTGTTTTTGGACAATCCGTCATGTTCTATTTGCCGCGAACACCGGATCCTGTCACCGGACTCAATCCCTGTGTGTTCCACGGCGCCCACGAATTGCCGTTTTATTTCGCCCTGGCGCTTCTCTGCGTGGGCGTGTCTTTTGTTTTTAGTGAAGGCTTTTACGCCATGCAGGACCGCATATTCCGCAAATTGCCAATTCCCGTATGGGCCCGACCAGCCATTGGCGGACTGGGAGTGGGGCTCCTCGTGCTTGCGGGCTTTCCGCACGTGATGGCTGGTGGATACGGTTGGATGCAGAAAGCCATCCTGGCCAGCCCGGATTTACCATTTCGGCTGGCCTTTATCCTCGTGCTCATGAAAATCCTTGCTACCTCCCTTACTGTGGCATCCGGGGGAAGTGGTGGGTTGTTTGCACCCTCACTGTTTGTGGGGGCGATGACCGGCGCGGCTTTCGGTTGGGGATGCCGGGCCCTCTTTCCATATCTTGCCCCGCCGGTACCGGCATGCGTTCTGGTGGGGATGGGAGGCGTTCTCGCGGCCACATTCAAAGTTCCCCTGGCGGCGCTGATCATGGTTTCCGAGTTGACGGGTTCACACGACCTGCTCGTGCCCATGATGCTCGTCGGGGCGGTGGAAATGACGGTCCTTCCCGGAAAAATCTCTCTTTGTCGCGAACAACTGCCCTCCTTTGTGGACAGCCCGGCACACCTCGGCGACTTTGTGATTGACGTTCTGAAAGAAATGCGAGTGGAGGAGGTGTGTCCCCTAGATCGAAAGCCGGTCGTTATCAGTGAGGACATGCCGCTGCCGGAGATTCTCCACATTGTGGCGGAAACGCAGCAACACGCGTTTCCGGTGGTTGATCGTGAGGGACGTCTAGTGGGCGTCATCTCGCTCCACGACTTGAGGACGGTCCTGGCAGGGGACGGGGCCGGGGATCTCGTGCGGGCCATTGACCTCGCTGTCCCAGTCAGGCCGGTGACCCCGCGGGACGACCTGCACACGGTGCTCCAGGTACTCGCGGAATCCCATTTGGAAGAGGTCCCGATTGTGGCGCCGAACGATCACGGCCAGGTGATTGGGTTGATCCGCCGGGAAGTGATCCTGAGGGCTTACGATCGCCGCGTGGCGGGCCTGCAAGCGGGTTTGATCCCCCGTTCCGGTACCTCTGCATGAGGCGTCGGGTGGATAGATCGGACGCCCGACCAGGTCAAAGTGGGCGAATTACGGCAGGTCTGGTGGAGGTCCGATCACCCGGTGCCCCCGATTAACCACACTCTTCGGGGACCACGGCAAGCAAGAGTTCTTCCGTTTTGCGGCAGCGAGCGATGAGCCGAGCCGCCTGTAATAGATGTGTTTGGGCACTTTTTTCTGCGATCTCGGCGGGAAAGAATCCCAAGATGTGACCGAAAAGGGCAAGTGTCCAATCGGAGTGGGGCTGATACGGGAAGATCCGCTTGTTGTACGCTGCTCTGAGAGACGCTTTCATCAATTTCCACGTTTGCCGTCGTCGTGCTTCGGTTTTGATGTGGCGGTAATCCTCAGCGAACTCTTCCAGCCGGTAGGCGTCCACAGCCAGCGACTGGACGTTTCCAAATGACGCGAGTATTCCCAACAAAAGGTCGTTCCATCGGTCCGTGCGCTCACACAGTTGGAGAAGTCTCTGGGCGTCGGCTTGTGGAAGGTAATCGGCGCGGTTGAGGGCTCCCAGGATACGGCCCCGCAGTTCCAGATGGGAAAGATAAATGTTGTGCACAAGCGAAGCCGGGTAATCGTCGCCCGTCTTCTGCTCGTACAGATGGAGGACGGCCATCCAGATCCGGGTCAACAACTCCTGGGTGATGATTTCCTCGGCCAGGCCGCCCCGCTGGTACCGGAACGGGTACTCCCCATCGTCCCGCGAGACGGTCTCGAGGGCCTTCAACTGGCGTGTCCAGTTGTCGATTTGCACTCGGGCAGCGAGCCAGTAACTTTCAACCGCCGTTTTCGGGACCTCAAAGTTCCGCCTTTCCCATAACTGGGAACCATAATCGACCAGGAAGATGACCAGGTCAATGATGTCTTGATGATGCATCGGCTACCACCCGTGATGCGATATCAACACACTGACGACCGATTTTTGTCGGTGGTGAATCTCTGAAAAGAGCTTACGCAACTGGCGTGCCAGACATCGCGCCCCGAACTCGCCGATGCTGGGCAAAGGAGAATTTTCGTGCGAGCTGAGTGTCACGGTCCATCACAAATTGCGCATCTTACGGGCTATGATGAATATTCGGTGAATAGGAAGGCCCCTTTCGGCCGATGGAATAGAAAGAGAACAGGCTGCCAGCTCCGGTGGGACGTGTTTATGGGGCTGGTGGAAGGAAAGGGCCGGAGAGTCCTGGGCTGCCAGTGAGTGACAGAGATCCGTTGTTTCTTACGGTTTTCAGGGATAACACAGGGGGAAAAACATGTTCCGCCGTATTGTGTTGGTCGGCGTTTTAGGCATTTTGCTGGGGTTTGTCGGCGTTCGAGAGGCCGCGGCCCAGCAGGCATTCGGACGGCAATGGGCGCGAACTTACAGCACCCAGGACTGGCAGCGGTTTTACCATTATCCGTACGTGTATTATCCGCAGAATTTCTACGGCCCGGACTATTATAAGAGCTCGGAGGATCTGTACTATCGCTATCCACCGGAAATGAGGATCCCGGTGTATAACCGAAAGTGGCAGAATTTCTATCCGGAACCTCGTCGCTACCACCAGGGTCATCACTTTATCATGGATGTTTTCTGAGTTCTGCCGTCTTGACGGGAAAGTTGCACTTGCCGGCCCCGTGGAATTGCGGGGCCGTTTTCTTATGCTGGCCAGGTTGGACAGAATCTGTCCAACCTGAATAGGGTAGCGCGACCCACTCTGGGTAATGGCATCCAGATATCGAGGCGATGAGGGGCTTCGCGCAAAGCCGCGTTTAGCATGAGTAGGCTTCACGGCGCGGGGGCTTTGGACGGGCGGAGAACTTTCTCGATCACCTCGGCGTAAGCCAACACAGTCAAGTAATTTCTCAGCCCATAACCGGAGCACCGCAGGGCCTCTGGGGAAAAGTCGCCCAGGAATCTCTGCGGGTTGCTCGGATGGACCCCATCGCCGGAGATGAGGGTCGGCACCTCATAAGTCTCATACCCGCGGAATGCCTCGCTGGCGCCGTCCCAGTCGTTCGCCCGCCGTTTCAGAATTTCCGCGTGATAGTCGATGAGCGGAACCCCCAATTCATCGGCGATTTCACGAATAATTTGGGCAAATCGAGCAGCCTTTTCCTCTCGCCCATGGCGCGGGGGAATTGTCGTCAAAATAACTACCGTGCCGTTCTGGAGGCATTGTTGAACAACCTCCTTCAGGCTATTTCTGTATTCGTCTTCAGAGAGATCGTTCAGGTCGTTCGTGCCCCACATGATGATAGCCGTCTCTGGATTAAGTTTCTTGAGCCACTCGTGGATATGTTGTTTGGCCCACCGGACTGTGGTGCGGCCTTCATTCCCGAATTCCGGACCGCGCCACTGACGCCAGCATTCCGGGCGCATGTGCTCTTTGACGACAGCCAGGGCGTGGGCCATCTCCGGGGGGACGTTGCGGCATTCGTAGGCCAACGGTGCCCAAAAAGCCAGACTGACGGTGATCGAGTCTCCAAAAAGGGCGAGCGTTCCGGGCTGGCCGGTGAATCGGGCATGGACCTCTCGCATGGACTCCACCCAGCCAGGAAGTGGCATCGGTTGCGGAGCTTTGGAAATCTCTATAAAGCCGGCCACGCCGAATGTAAGTAAAAGAGCGCACCACATGGCTTGCATGGCTCCCGCCTGGAAGACACTCTTGAGAGGATCACCGGACCCTATTGTCGGATCTTGCCAATCGATTGCAAGCCGGTCGGACGGCACCAGCTTTTCTGAGGATGACGCCGGTTGGAAGAGTTCTGCGGAAGAAATCGCGGAAAACTCCGATGGCCTTCTCATTTTGAGAGGACACGCCTTCGGCGTCGAAATCATTGTGAAGGGGAAAGCGCGGCGCTCGCCGGGGCGATGTTCCGCTTCTTGATTGGGTGCACCACTGTCAGAAGACCCTGAAAGCGACTGAGGTTTGCTGGTTTTGCGTAGCAATGCGTGCTCATGAGATGCACAATTACTGGGAAGAATCACGGGTACCCCTGGCCAGCCTTATGTTCGTCGCGCCGTTACTTGTGTTTTACGAATTGGGGGTGCTCCTCCTCGGTCCGGAGGCCATCCGCAATGGCGCCGAGGTCTGGCTCCGGCAAATCCTTTTCACAATCGGCCTGGGGCAATATTTTTTCCTGCCTACCCTGACGGTTGGAATTTTGCTGGCAGCCCATTATCTTTCCCGGCGGCCGTGGTATGTGCGGTCGGTCACGTTGTGGGGTATGCTTGTGGAGTCCCTATTTCTTGCTGGTTGCTTAAGAGTCCTGCTGGGACTCCAGGCGATTGTGTTCCAGCATCTCGCGCAGCATGGGCTGATGGCTGCCGGGATCAACATCTGGTCCCGTTCTCTGGCGGAGCGGGCGGTCGCCTTTGTCGGCGCCGGGGTTTATGAGGAATTGGTCTTTCGCCTCATTCTTTTGAACCTCGTGGTGGGGGTAGCGCGGATCTTTCATCCCACACCCACGGCCGCGATGTTTTCCGGCGTGGTGGTGAGCAGTCTGCTCTTCGCCGCTGCCCACCACGTGGGGGCATTCGGCGAGCCGTTCGAGTTTTTCACGTTTCTTTTCCGTTTTGTGGCGGGGATCTTTTTTGCCCTCCTTTTTGTCTACCGGGGGTTTGGCATTGTTGCAGGGGCCCACGCAGCGTATGACCTGCTGGTGGGCCTGGTGTGAAATCCCTGGCGGGCGTTTATCTATGAGCACAAGGAGATAATCCCCGGGCAGCCGCGACCAGAGCGGCCTTCCACCACCCGAGGACGCACGCTCCACCGGACCATGGCTCCGGGGTCATTACTTTTCTTTCGGGACGATGGGCACGTCGATGACGCGAAGCTTGATTTCGTCCGAATTAGCCCGAAGTTCGGGGGCATACATCGCGTAGCCGCGGGTGGGAAGGGCAGAAAACTTGCCCGGGATCTCAGCCCGCATACGGTAGCTGAGGCTGTATCGGCCGCGCTGTAATGCTCGGCAGAAGAAAACCACGCGGTTGTCTCGGAATTCCACATAAGCCCCTGGCGCATCGCGCGTGTAGCCCGAGCGGAGTTCCACCGGTTCGAAGCCCGCTGGTTTCATGTCCTCGAACACGAGATACTCGTAGTCGT
>NZ_JACIYL010000960.1 GCF_014359955.1 Thermogutta sp.
GGAACGACCCCCGAAGAGCACAGGCCCGCTAACTGCCGTATTAGTACGCCTGTCTCTCTCAATTCACCATCCGGTTGAATAATCCATACTTTAAACGTTTTCTGTTCCCCTCCTTGCAGCTCATGGATCTGCCCCTCATACCCGGCCAGAAGACCTATTTGAATAGATCTTTTGGAGACGGCTATTCGCTTGGGAAATTCCTCCCAAAACCGAGGGACTGTCAGGGCTATTGGTCCGTGGTCAGTCTCAGCTACACACAGCGGTAAAATGCGATTACCTCTTTTTTCCTCTTTGCCGAACCGTAAAACGTACCCCCGAAGCGGCAATCGTACCTGTCCCCTGGCATCGATATGATTTACACTGTGCCAGTTTTCCCCACCGCTCGATGCCTGAATTATGGACCACCGTTCCCCGAATTCATCACTATCGTGACTATCATAGTCCTGGATGGGTATCGAGTCCACAGATGAGCAATGTGAACCATCAGCCCAATGCCATGTGCGGATTACTGCCGGTAATTCAATGTCGAGCCCGAACTCTCCAAGCAGCACCGACCCAGGATCCCCCAGATCCCAAAGCCCCCCGCGATGCCGCGCCCGCCTACTGTTGCGGAGCGTGAACGTGATCAGCGTCGCATGAGCTGGCACAT
Organism: Thermogutta sp.; assembly: GCF_014359955.1. Taxonomy (GTDB): domain Bacteria; phylum Planctomycetota; class Planctomycetia; order Pirellulales; family Thermoguttaceae; genus Thermogutta. The sequence goes on from NZ_JACIYL010000960.1 coordinate 650, forward strand.
AGTGGGTTATATGTGCAATAAATGTCACATGTCGCTTCGTCTTAAATCGGCCGCGAACGACTACTTTCTCAACCGGGCCCCCACTATTCCCTGGTTCACAGCCCGTGATCTCCAAGGGAATCCGCCGTGTTCTTGCATCTTTTATGTAAATCGACGCACTTACACGCAAATGCCGTCGTCCTATAAGCAGGCGTCCACTATCTACCTGTATAATAGAACCGTTCTCGCTTGAGAGCTGCGCTCGTTCACCAACCCGGAGACGGTTTTCAGGCGTTGGTCTTAAAGCAATACTAACCACCTGCCTCGTCTGTTCCGCCCGCGATAGGCTCAACACTCCCTCGACAGCAACCCAACGACTCGAGCCATCCGGCCACCTCGCCAGAGTCTCGACATGACAGCCGCAGTCACATAGACCCTCTCCAGAAACAGAAGCAGTCAACGGTTCCGCAATACGTCCCTTGGGGACCGGCACACCCCAGCGGAAAGGAATGCGAAGTGACTCACCTACACAACTGGGCGGTATGTTCAGTATTAGATTCGCCTTATATTCCTTCACTATCACGTCTATGAACGTTCCCATTTATGCTGATTATTTTCGCCCATCAATCCCTCAAGCTATTATGAACTCTTTTTCCCGGTATCGCTATCGAGTGATCGCACAGCTTTTGCCGGCACCCCTACTGCCACTGTCCCATCCGGTATAGGCTGGCACACGACAGCTCCAGCCCCAACAATGCATCTCGCCCCAACGTCCGCCATGATGACCGCACGTTCCCCAATCCACGTCTCACAGCCAATCTCAATTGTCTCAAAACGCCCCGTGTCGATCCCGTTATGC
>NZ_JACIYL010000961.1 GCF_014359955.1 Thermogutta sp.
ATTTTTTTTCGACACATAGATACCCCGCCCATAAACATATCTTTTCCGAAACACACCTTTCGAGATTGATTCGTTTATTGTGCCCCTTTTGTGCTGGCCTGCATTTTCATCGGGATTGATCAATTCCCGTTTTTCAAAGGCCTGTGAGATGCCGAACGCTCAGTCGGGCGTAGGGGCAGTCCATAACGGTTCGGGGAATAGGGTAGGGGTAGTTCATGGATGGCCCCTCCGCTTGAATGCGGATCTGACAGGCAGCTCCCTCCGGGATGCGAAGGGACACATCTGTCGTGCGCGGTGGCACTCCGGCGGTTCAACCCGTTTCCCGGCGAAAGCCCAGTTTGTACGCCATTTCAAAGTCGGAGCGGGCTTTCTCTTCTTCGCCCAGCATCTGATAGACGAGTGCCCGATTGTTGTAAGCGTCTGCCAGGTCGGGCTTCAAGCGAATAGCCTGGTCGAAGTCGGCCAGCGCCTTGTCAAGTTGTCGGAAGGCCTGATAGATCGTGCCGCGATTGTTGTAGGCCCGATAGTGCCGGGGATCAAGTTCCAAAGCCCGCGTGTAATCCGCCAGCGCGTTGTGAAAATCCTCTTTGAGTGCGTAGGCGAAACCACGGTTAAAATAGGCGTTGGCATCGTTCGGATTAAGCTGGATGGCCACCGTAAAATCGGCGATGGCCGGATCATAGAGTTTCTTCCCGAAGTAGGCGACCCCGCGACCGTTGTACGCTTCGGCAAGATTCGGGTTGAGTCGCAGGGCCTCATTGAAGTCGGCAATCGCCCAATCGTAATCGCCCTTGGCGGTGCAGGCGAGACCGCGTGTGCAGTAAGCTTCTGCCATCTGGGGATTGAGGCGGATGGCCGTGGTGAGATCGGCGATGGCCCACTGGTACTGCCCCCGGGTATAGTAGGCCAGTCCCCGTGCATAATACGCCCGGGCACACTTAGGTGCCGCGCGAACCGCCTGGTGGAATCGCGCCAGAGCCTCTTCTGAATTTCCCGCTTCCAGAAGCTCCATCCCCTCAGCAATCAGCTTTTCCGCCTGCTGTTGGGCGGGATCCACCGGCGGAGCCGCCGGCGGTGCAGGTCTCAAGACGGCCGCAATTTTCTTCCACAGACCTTTCAACGCAGGCATAACCGCCCTCGCGATGAGACCAAGTTATCCTCTATCACGCCCCCGACGACTTCTCCCGAGCCATCGGGTCAAGTACTTATGGGAAAAGATCAGAGTTTTCCGCCGACGTGAACCCTCTCTGCCGATCAGTTTAGGACGGGGACACAGATTCCGCAACCTTTTGGCGGAAGGGCACGCTTGTCGTGCCCGGTGAAATGGAATGGATAAACCGGCGTTGAACGGCGGACGTGACAAGCACGCCCCTCCGGAAGCGGACCTGACGAGCAGGTCGCTCCGGCTGACGCGAACCCCCGGAGACGTTCGCGTCGCCATCAGCGGATGAAAAATTCGGATGTCTCAGTCCAACCTGCGGGAT
>NZ_JACIYL010000962.1 GCF_014359955.1 Thermogutta sp.
CCCAATCTTTACGGGGACATCATCAGTGACCTGGCAGCCGGGCTGGTGGGGGGACTTGGCGTAGCACCGGGGGCCAACATTGGAGAAAACGGCGCAGTCTTTGAGGCTACACATGGGAGCGCCCCCAAATACAAGGGGCTCAACAAGGTCAATCCCACCGCGCTCATTTTGTCCGCAGTTCTCATGCTCCGCTATTTGAATGAGAAGGAAGCGGCCGACCTGCTCGAACGGGCCGTGGCTGAGGTCATCCGCGAGGGGAAATACGTGACCTACGATCTCAAGCCAGATCGTAATGATCCGACGGCAGTTGGCACCCAGGAAATGGCCGACGCAATATGCCGGAAGATCGAGGAGCTTCGGGCTGCGGCGAAGTAGGGGCCGCCAAAAGTGGGGGTGTCAGTTCCCCCTTCTCGATGGGGTTGTCCTCCTGTTCTGTCTTGCCCAATCGGAATGATTGGTAAATTCCGGTCCGTAAGACGATTTCATACAGTGAGAGCCACCACCGGCTTGCGACCAATTGGTAGTCTACGCCGCACGGCGCTGCGCCTGTGACGCGCAAGCGCAGTCGATAGGACTGCGCCGGGACCATCTCGTCTGGCATGACGAAGCGTTGCGCCTGTCCTTATCTGTTTACCATTTCTTGACTTAGGAATTCTTGGCAAATCCTGGCACGGGATATGCACACGGCCGTTGTGTCGGTTGGTTGCGTGACCCGTATCAGGAACGCCTTGCTGGAAGAGGAGGATGTCATGTGTGGGAAATGGCTACTGGCTGCCGTTTGCGTGGTAGGACTGGCTGGTGCTCAAACTGCGCTAGGACACGACGACTGGGGACGAGGTGATCGAAGGGGCCCAACCTTTGGAGTTGGCGTGTACTCGTTTGTCCACGAAGGTCACCACTACTGGCATGGTTACCATCATCCGCACTATGGGCCGCCGGTGATTGTGAAACCGTATCCATACCATCCGCCGGTGATCATAGTGCCTCCACGGCACGATGATTGCCACAGGCCTCGATACTACGGTCACTCGCACAGTCACGGCGGGCTCGGGATCTACGGACCGAGATTCGGATTCAGCCTTCGCTGGTAGCATCAAGCAGCATTGCTACGGCGGCCAAAAAGACGAGCCGCCAAACCGGCCGGAGAAAGGTGTTGCCCATCGTGGGTGACACCTTTACGGCGTTTAGAAGACAACCTCGCGTAGCTCGGGATGGTCGCCCGGATGGAGAATCTGGAGGAACTCCAGGCCAAGCTGGAAAAAGCCGCCGCCCATGGGCGTCAGGTGCACGGCCCTGGCGAGAATGAATCGCATTTCGCCCTGGTACTTCAGCCCTACCACCACCCGGTCGTATCCACGGGGTTCAGACAGGATGACCGACATCCCCGTGGAGGAGAATTCTTTTGTGATCACCGGCAATTTTTCGTGAACCGGGATCGTCTTGGCGTCATACGGTATCAGCAGTGCCACGACGCACAATCGG
>NZ_JACIYL010000963.1 GCF_014359955.1 Thermogutta sp.
AGCGGACGGTGTTAAAGTCACTTTCGCTGGGTGGCCTGTCCCCCCACGGGGCGTTTCGCTGGTCGGTATCGATTTCAATCCGCGGCCGAATTCGCCGTTCCTGAAGGGAACACGCATCGGAGCGCATTAATATGCGGTGCACCAGCTCGTAGAAACCCGCATCGCTTTGCGCTTCGAACGTCGGCATCTCCGGTTTCCCCGCGAATACCTCATACTCATTGGCGAGGGACCGCCAATCGACCATCGACCCGAACCGGGCGACGGGAACACCCCTCAACATTGTCTAGCTTACGACGTGGCGGAAGTCAAAAATCCTTGCCAAATTAGGATAAAAACCTGAGACGGGCGAAGCCTGTCATGCGTCCACTCTCTGCAGCCTCAGCCACTCTCCCGCGGCGTGTGAAACAGAGACCGCAAATAACGGGCGTTTTCCCGGTAACAATCGACGACGGAGCGTCCTTTGACGGTCGCCGCCTCAAGGATGAGCCAATCCTTGTAGCCAATTTCCTGGAGGACGTCACGCACCTTCGGGAAATCAATGGGGCCCTGTCCGAGGAGATGGTCGTACTCCTTCGTGTGGACCTGACAGATACGTTCCCGACCGAGTCGGCGTAATTCGGTGAAGATGTCGTAACCGGCGTAATGCATGTTGGCCACATCATAGTAAACCTGGACGGCCGGTGACCCCACGGCATCCAGGATTTTGAGATGGTCATCGACATTGAGCATGCTTTCGATGCCCAGGACGACACCTGCTTTTTCGGCCTTGGGGGCCAATCGTTTCAGTCTTCGAATGACTTCTCCCTGGAGGTCGGGTCGGTTCCGGATGTCTCCTTTACCGAAGAAGGCAAGAAGCACGATTTTCTGGCCCATGGCCGCCATCACATCGATGCAGTCGGATACCCATTCCTCGGTTCGTGGATCGCTGGCGAAAGGGACACTGTTGAGAATTCCCATCGCCAGGGATGCGATCTTCACGCCAGTTCGCTGCGACGCCTCCTCATATTGCTGGCGAACCTCCGGCTTGCGGAGATCGAAGTCGTCGCCGGGAGCCCCAAAACTCACCTGCACTCCGTCCAGACCGATTTCTTTGGCTACTTCGAACGCTCGGGGGGTTTGTCGGGCGCCCAGGGACCAGTCGCACGCACCGATCGGGTAGACTTGCGACGATTCGGCTAACGCCCGCCGTCCGGTAAACCGCCAGGCCAGGACGCCGCACACACCGAGCATCAAACGACGTGAAATCCGCATCGTTCAACCCTTTCAATTTGCGCGAAATGGTGATTTTCCTGCGATCGGTCTTCGATCGCGTTTCAGTGTAGCGTCAACGAACAGCCGAGACCACCCGGCCTGCCCTCCAGATGCGGACCTGACGAGCAGGTCCCTCCGAGAAATCATTTGGAGGGGCACGCTTGTCGCGCCCGGTGTCCATTGCTCAGGTGGTGTCACCAGCGTGGTAGGGGCAATTCATGAATTGCC
>NZ_JACIYL010000964.1 GCF_014359955.1 Thermogutta sp.
ACCAGGCCAGCCCGGCCTGGCGGCCGGGGCACCAGCCCCGCTCCGCGACGCCGACCGAGAAATCGCCCAGGCAACCGCCGGACAGACGGTGCGGTACGTGGGCACTCGAGTCTTCTATCGCCGTCAGGGTCAGTGGATCGACAGCACGCTCACTCCTGAACAGCAGAAATCCCCGCGACGCATCAAGCAACTTAGCGACGAATACTTCGAACTGCTGCGGAAATACGGACGCCAGATCGCCCCGTACGTCGTCTTCGACGAGCCGGTTCTCGTCAATATCGAGGGCCAGGCCTACCTGATCGAACCGTAGATTGCCTGTTTCCCGCCAAACCGGTGAGGAAAATGACTGACCGCGACCCCGGTGTTCCCCACACCGGGGTTTTCTCTCCAACTGGCAAAGCCCGGCGATCCCTGTTACAATTCGCTGCAACTCGTTCGCGGGATGCTGTTTTGACCGAAGTGGGGCCGATGCGCCAGCCGCTTCATCCTTGTTGTTCACGTCATCCATCTATCGGACGAATTCTTTTTCGATCGACAGCACGAACGATGGCCACCAAGGTTCCCTTGCGAACTCTCAGTGAATTACCCTGCGATCAGGAATGCGACACGTTCGCCCTCCTCAGCCGAAAAGAAGAGTCCACCACCCGCGATGGCAAACCATACTGGATGGTCACCTTCCGCGATGCCACCATGGAGTTCACTTTTCCTATCTGGTGTGATTCTCCCCTGGCCGCCGTATGCCGAGACGAGTGGGCGGTGGGTGTGTTTTACAAGCTACGGGCCGTCCGCCGCGACACACGCTTCGGCCCGCAGCTCGAAATCCGTCGGATTCGAGAGGTTGTCGACCAGGACCGCCAGGACGGCTTTGACCCGCTCATGTGTCTCCCCCAATCACGCTACCCTCCTGAACAGCTTTACCGGGAGCTGCTTGATCTTGTGCGGGAAGAAATCGCCAGCGAAAGCCTGCGAACGTTTGTCACAACCATCCTGCAAGAATTTCGCGAAGCGCTGCTGACTCTCCCGGCTGCACGGACGCACCATCACGCCTACGTGGGGGGTTGGCTGGAGCACACCCTTTCGGTGGCCCGAACGTGCGTCTTTCTCGCCGATAAATACAGTCAGCTCTATCCCGATTTGCGTCCTCCCCTCGACCGCGATCTGGTCATTGCGGGGGGAGTTCTTCACGACATTGGCAAGCTGCGCGAGTTACGTTTCTCCACAACTACCACAGAGTATTCGGAAGAGGGGGCCCTTTTGGGACACCTCTTACTCGGCCGGGACATCGTCCGTGAATTCGCCAGCCGTGTTCCGCTTTGCCCGGAAATTCAGCTTCGCCTGGAACATCTGATCATTGCCCATCAGCGACTGCCTGAATGGGGATCCCCCAAACCGCCCATGACGCCGGAAGCCCTCATCGTCCACTATGCAGACGACCTGGATGCCAAGTTCTACATGTATTACCAAATTCTCGCCA
>NZ_JACIYL010000965.1 GCF_014359955.1 Thermogutta sp.
GAACGGGCCGGTTTCCCGGACAGCGAATATTCCTCCAAAGGTGCTAGCATTGCATCTCTGGCAGAAGTTCTTCAGGCCGAGGTGCTGCTCGGCGTGCGGTGGGATATTCCAGCGGACGTTCGACAGGAAATACTGGCAGGAATCCGTCCTGGCCAGATTCTTATCGGTGCGTGGGATCCACTGGCCAAGAGGGCCGATTTGCAGCCGTGGGTGGAAAAAGGAGCCACGATCTTCGCGCTGGAGCTTCTCCCGCGCATCACGCGGGCACAAAGCATGGACATCCTCTCATCCATGGCCACGCTCGCCGGATATCGGGCTGTGCTTCTCGCCGCCCTGACGCTTCCCAAGATTTTCCCCATGCTCATGACGGCGGCAGGCACATTGACACCCGCCAAAGTATTCGTGGTTGGGGCAGGAGTGGCAGGGCTTCAAGCGATTGCGACAGCGAAACGGCTTGGTGCCGCGGTGTCCGCGTATGACGTCCGTCCTGCCGTCAAAGAACAGGTCCAAAGCCTTGGCGCCAAGTTCGTGGAACTGGAGCTGCCCACTCAGGCAGCCGAAGATCAGCGCGGCTATGCAAAGGAACTCGGGGAAGAAGTGTACCGGCGTCAACGCGAATTGATGGCCCAAGTGGTGGCCCAGAGCGACGTTGTGATCACGACGGCCTCTGTGCCCGGCAAGCGGGCCCCTGTGCTGATCACCCGCGAAATGGTGGCCGGGATGCAACCCGGTTCCGTCATCGTGGACCTGGCGGCTGAGCGGGGTGGGAATTGTGAACTGACCCGGCCGGGAGAAACCGTCGTGGAGCACGGTGTCACCATCCTCGGGCCGGTCAATATTCCGGCGGAAATTCCCCACCATGCCAGCCAGATGTATTCCAAAAACATCACGACGTTTTTCCTGTACGTGTGCAAGAACGGGCAGATCGCCCTCGATTCCGAAGACGAAATCATCCGGGATACGCTGGTTGCCCGGGGTGGAGAGGTGGTTCATGGAATGTTGAAGGAAAATTCCGGACAGCCGTCTCAATGAAACACCTCGGGATCTGAGCAAGTCAAGGGTTGGGTACCCAACAGCGTTTTTCGATTCGGATTGATGAACTGGAACCTCGGCGAGCAAAACCTCAAGAGTCAATTCAATCCTGCTCACGCAGGCGGAAGAATATCAACCGCGAACGTGCTCCCAGAAACATGAGGCTTCCGCGAGCTGCGAGTCGGAGAGTCTGGCGATTGGCAAAAGGGTGTAGCTATGGAAAGTGTGTTTCTTTTGGCTAACGAAATCGCCGAGCAGACAGCAGGGCAAAGCCATTCCGAGCTGCCCTTTGTGCTGGCGCTCACCATCTTCGTGCTGGCTATTTTTGTCGGGTTTGAAATTATCACAAAGGTCCCGCCAACCCTGCACACGCCGTTGATGTCGGGATCCAACGCGATTTCCGGCATCACCATTGTGGGGGCGATCATTGCGGCCGGG
>NZ_JACIYL010000966.1 GCF_014359955.1 Thermogutta sp.
CTGCCGATCCTGCGCGGCGGATTCCCATCAACCCATTTGCCCAGTGTTTTCGCGATCTCGGTGAACTTTTCCGCCATCGCACGCTGGCCCTCGCCGGTTTGGGAAGCACCTATTTCTGGACCCTGGGTCTTCTCCTTCAGCTCACCATCGACAAGCTGGCCGTGCCGGAACTGGTAGGCCCGACCGGCCAGGCCGCCGTCGGTCCCATGCTCGCGGCACTCACTCTGGGAATTGGGGTGGGGAGCGTGGTGGCGGGCGTGTGGTCACACGGGCGGATCGAACGGGGGCTGGTACCCATCGGCGCCTTCGGCATTGCCATCATCTCGCTTTCTTTTACATTGATTCCGGCGGGGACCGGGCACTGGAACTCCTCGCCCTACTATCTGGCCTGTGCCCTGCTGTTTCTATTGGGCTGTGCGGCGGGACTTTACGACATTCCACTCATTTCGATCCTGCAATTTGAAAGTCCCACACACGAGCGGGGAAGGATCCTGGCGGCGTACAACTTTTTGAGCTTTTCCGGCATGATCACGGGCTCTGTCGTGTACTGGTTTCTGGGGAGTTTCCTGGGACTTTCGGCACGCCAGATGTTCGCGTGTGCCGGGCTGATCACCCTGCCCATCGCGGCAGTGATTCTCTGGCTCACAGCGATCGATTTTATTCGTGTTCTGTTCGGTTGGATCGCCCGTCACGCGTATCGCTTTCGCGTGGTGGGGCTGGAGAACATCCCCGCCGAAGGGGGCGCGATCGTGGTTTCCAACCACATTAGCTGGTTGGATGGGATGCTCATCATGCTCGCCATGCCCCGGCGGATCCGCATGATTGCTCACGCCAAATACATCAGTGCGCCTTTGATTCGGACACTGGCGGAGCGGGCGGGGGTGATCGCCATCGTGCCCGGCTCCAAGTCTCTGGTGCACGGAGTACGGCAGGCGCGAGAGGCCCTCCAAAACGGCGAACTGGTGGGCATTTTTCCTGAGGGTGGCATGACGCGGACAGGCCAGATGCGGGGCTTTCAGCCCGGCTTTCTGAAGATTGCGCGGGGCCTCGATGTGCCGATCATCCCTGTTTATATCGACGGTGTTTGGGGGAGCATTTTCAGCTACTCGGGCGGCCGATATTTCTGGAAATGGCCAAGTCTGCGGCGCTTGCAGGTGACGCTTTACATCGGAGAACCGCTGCGTCACGTGCAGCGCCCCTGGGAGGCCCAGCTAGCCGTCAGTCTTCTGGCCGCGAAAGCCGTGGCGTTACGAAAGGAGATCGCCCACATCCCCCCGCGTCAGTTCTTGCGAACTGCCCGCAGCCTTTTCTGGCGGCGGAAACTGGCGGACACGACAGGTGTTGAACTGACGGGCGGAAAACTTTTGATAAGCGTTCTGGCGCTACGACGCTTTTTCAGACGGCGGCTTCTGGCCGATGATGAGACCCACGTGGGGATCCTCCTGCCGTCTTCAGTGGCGGGGGTAGTC
>NZ_JACIYL010000967.1 GCF_014359955.1 Thermogutta sp.
CACCACGGGTGACACAACCGCGGCACCGGGACCGTGAAGCCGGGTAGTTTTGTCCTCCATGTGTGGTAACACGATAAGAGTCGTTCAAACCGTTTTTCCTAAAAGACGATCCACAGCAACCCCGATGTCGGGCTCCCTCATCAAACTCTCCCCAACGAGAACAGCTTTCACACCAGCGGCCGCCAGACGCTGCACATCTTCATAACTCTGGATGCCGCTCTCTCCCACGACAAGGCGATCAGGCGGGATCTCCGCGCGAAGGCGAATGGTGTGGTTCAAATCGACCTCAAAGGTGCGGAGATTTCTGTTGTTAATGCCGATGAGCTTGGCCCCCATCTCCACGACACGCCGCAGGTTCTCCGGTTCGTAGATTTCCACCAGCGGTGTCATCCCCCACCTGATCACCTCTTCGTAGAGTTGGGGCAGTTGCTCGTCATCCAGACATTCGGCGATCAGCAGCACCGCGTCGGCCCCGTAGGCACGAGCTTCAAGAACCTGGTAAGGGTCCAGGATAAAGTCCTTTCGCAGGACAGGAATTTTAACAGCGTCTTTGATCCAGCGTAGGAACTCGATATGCCCCTGAAAATACGGCTCATCGGTCAAAACGCTGATGCAGGCAGCCCCGTGCTGCTCGTAGATTTTGGCAATTTCCACAGGATCGAAGCTCTCCCGAATGACGCCCTTGGAAGGGCTGGCCTTCTTGACTTCGGCGATGAGTGCTATCCCCGGAGCATCCTGAATGGCAGCCAGAAAATCCCGTGGTGGGGCCTGCTCGTCAACCAAACGGCGCAGATGATCGTCGGGCGCAAAGATTTTTGCCCGCTCGATTTCTTCACGCTTGGTGGCCACAATACGCTCAAGAATAGACGCCATGGAAAAACTTCCTGCCTAGTTAATCACCTGCGCAGGCGACTCCCCGCGCGATCCTGTCGCTTGTCCGCCCTTGACTCAAGCGGCATCAGGCAACAGGGACCGCGACCGTCGTCAGATCATGCCCGTCCCGCCAACGATCGCTCAAATCTGCGAAACCGGGCTGGGCTGCAGCATTATATTCGTGATATTTGAGACGGTTTGTGCGTATTCCGGCTTATCCCGAAGTTGGAGCCACTCCGGATCCTTCAGGAAAGCCGCCCAGGCCTGTTTTTGGGCTTCAATGGTGTCGAAGCCCAGCATGTACGTCAAATTAGGCAATTTCGTCCCGATGAGTGCCTGTCCGAAGAAAACCGGATTCATTTTGAGCCGGCGGAAAATGGCCAACTCCCCGCCCTTGTTGAACATTTCAACCTTCTTCACATGCTTCGTGAGATTGTGGCTCTCGTAAATTCGGAGCTGGAAGATACGACTGTCGGCCGTGGTCGGCACTTCCACCTTGGGCACTCCATCAAAGGCGAGGAGCAGGCTGCTTTCGACACGTTGATAAGTGGGATCCTCGAAAGAATCTTCAAGCACCTGTTTACCTGCGGTTTG
>NZ_JACIYL010000968.1 GCF_014359955.1 Thermogutta sp.
GGGACATTTCTATTCGTGGCTAACAGCGATTGGAAGAGGTGGGGTTGTCGAACGGCAAACGTGCCGATAGACTAATAATAGCCAGTCGATAAGGCTGTCGCGGATTCCTTTGGGAATACCGCAAGTTGGGGGATTAGCTCAGTTGGGAGAGCGCTTGAATGGCATTCAAGAGGTCAGGGGTTCGAATCCCCTATCCTCCATCCTGGCAGGTGCCCGGTTCCGCGAGGGCCGGGGGGCTTCCGTGCCACGTGAGCCTCACACCACCTGCCTCTCTGTTGTCACAAATTTATGGCCAAGCATATAATGGAGGCATGATTGTGCTGGAGCCGACTAGAGAGCACTTACTAACGGTTCGGGAGGTCGCCGATCTCATCGGCGTGACCGAGGGGAGAGTGTACCAATTGCTCTGGGATGGCCGGATGAATGGAATCAAGATAAACCGGCGTGCTTGGCTTATTCCGCGTTCGGAGGCCGAAAAATTCTTGGCTCGCGATTCGAAGGTTGGGCGGCCGCGGTCAAAATTACCGCAAATCTCTAATTGATCATGGGATACGACTCGCGCTTTTTCCTGTTGACAATTTTATGTTTCACCATATAATGGCGTGTGTGTGAAATCACGTGGCACCTTCTTAGCCGCCTCTCGCGGCGACTGAGCGGGTGCCCAATACGAAGAAATTGGGCGTCTACGCCCGCTACCAGGAGACCCAGAAATGGACACTTGGGTCGTCGGCAGCTACGTACGCAACGGTCAGAAGTTCATGCTCGGCGTGCGGCCGTACCTCACCGAAGATGGCTGGTTCTTCGCAGTGTTCGAGAGGCCCTGCTGGGCTTCGAAATGGAAAGTAACAGAACTGGTCGGATACGCGATAGACGCTGACGCCCTACAGGATATCGAAATCACCTACTCGGAATTCGGCTTGGCATTGACGGAATCAGCTAGAAAAGCCCTCGACGAGTATCGTGCGACGCTGAGATGATCCGTCGGAATCGCGAATTAAGATCGATCATGAAGGAGCGGTGGCAGGTGATGCGGCGCTCCGTGTGCATGGCGGCCGAGGAGGCCGCGGTGCAACATGGGGCCAGCAGCTATGACGATCATCGAATTGGCTCAGCTTTACGTGTCAAGTCGGGTCATCTCAGATGGACACAAGCAGCATATCTTAAGGGTGGCCCGCAGGTTCCAGATCGCCACCGGTGTTGGCTCAATCGAAGAAATCACATCGCAACACTTAGCGGTTTTTGTCGCTTGGCTAAACACAGTCACCGGCAACGTGAACACCAAGGTGAACTATTTGGATCATGTTCGCCTTCTTCTGCGATACGCGGCCCGCTGTGGGCTTATCGACAAAGTGCCGGTGTTTCCGGAGATAAGACGTGCGCGACGTGTTCCGCGGGCCTGGACGTTGGAAGAATTCAAACGACTCTACGACGTCGCCAACCAACTGCCCGGACGAGTT
>NZ_JACIYL010000969.1 GCF_014359955.1 Thermogutta sp.
ATCGCGCCGGAACAGGCGCGAGATCCTCGGCTGGCGGATGTCCGCAGCGATATTTATTCTCTGGGCTGCACGCTCTACTTCCTGCTGACGGGCCAGCCTCCGTTCCCCGGTGGAACGGTCCTCCAGAAGCTCCTCCAGCATCAAACAGAAGAGCCGGTTGATATCCGCAGGATTCGCGGAGATGTTCCCGAAGGCCTCATGCGCGTTCTCCGGCGGATGATGGCCAAATCACCGCGTCAGCGCTTTCAATCGGCAGCGGAACTGGCTGCGGCTCTTCGTGAACTGATCGGCGAGGGCGAACGTCCTGTCCGATCTGGAAATGGCAAGGCACTCAAGAATGGAAAGGAACATCGCTGGCGCCGGCATCTGCCTTGGGCGGTGCCGCTGGTGACTCTTCTTCTCACCACGCTGTTTATCGACAGGTGGTTTTCCCATGGGGCTGAAGAGCTGGATCTGTCTGGCGATGAGATGATGACCCAGGTCGAGCTGTTCTCGCCGCCTGCACCGGCGTTTGGCGTCGATGCCGGATCGCCGACGGGCGAGACTACCAACCCGGCTCCGGGGAACGCCTCTGCGACGTCGAACCCACCGGCGCAAACGTCGCAAAAATCCCCAGGGAACGCAAACCTCCGGGAATCATCGAAACCTTCGTCCGGTACAGACTCGCTCACGCCCACGTCCTCGGCCACGCCCACGTCTGGTCCGGGGAGGGAGGGGGCGTCGGCAACCGGTCCGACTGATCCTGCAAGCACGGGTTCGGGATCAGGGGCATCGAGGCAGCCCTCCGATTTTAGCTCCGGCAGCATTATTCCCGTGCCGGGCGTGCTGGGCGGCGATGCCCGGAATCCTTTCGGAATGTCAGCGTTTCCGGAAAGTGGCGCGGGAATCCCCCAGAACGTCCCTCCGGATACTCCGCTCCTTGTCCCGCAGACAAATCGGTCCTCAGACCCGTCCGCCGAGAATCCCACTCGGGGAAATTTGTTACCGTTTTCCGCCGCCGTCAATGCCCAGCGGGAAACCCCCGCGGATCAGAAATTTACCACGCCCAGCGCATGGATCAGATGGGTTGATCCGACAGGTCGCCGGGAAGGGAGTTTCCCCACTTTGCAGGCGGCGTGTCGTGGGGCTTTGCCCGGCGACGAGATCCGTTTAGACTTCGATGGTACGCTGTCCGAAGGGCCGCTGGACCTGAGAGGCCGTCGGCTGAAAATCGTGGGCGAACAGGGGCGCTGGCCGGAGCTTGTCTTCCGCATGGACGATCGAAATGGGGCAACTTCTGACAGTTTTGTATTGCTGGCTGGTTCGGAGATCAGTTTCGAGAACGTGGGGCTGCGATTCGAGGTAAAAGGGCAGAACGCGGCACGGGATTTCGCGTGTTTTCAGATGGTCCAAAAGGCTCGTGTGACGTTCACAAACTGTGTGGTGACACTCGTGGTGGATGAAAACCGATCACC
>NZ_JACIYL010000097.1 GCF_014359955.1 Thermogutta sp.
CGCGCCGAAAGCGGGGCTAAAGCCCCGCACTCCATATGGCGTGCGGTCCGCTTTTCTATGCCGGATTATCCATCGCCCAACAAGTTTGAAAAAGTGCGGACGCCTCGGGACAAACTCACTTTGCGTACCCCGCCAAATGTTGACGAATCAACTCAAAAATCAGATGTCGGAAAATCGCGAAACTTTCTTTTCTTGCCAGTCTTCGCGGTGATGCCCCCGGGCGAAGATCGGCCCCAGGAAGCTGCTCCAGGTTCGCCAACGCCGCTCGGCGTGCATATCATTAAACAAATGGACGCCCGCGCAACGGCCAATGGGAAGCGGTTTCCTGCCCAGGGATGCACGAGCGGTCATCTCACCACGGCCGATTATCGGGTGGAATGAGCACCCGCCGACAGGCAACCGGCTTCCCTCACGTGTCAATTGGACATCGACCAGCGATTGAGTACCCCACGGAACCATGCACGATTCGTCAGCACTTCTGAATGATCTTGTCCGCCAGCGGATCCTCATCCTCGACGGTGCGATGGGGACGATGATCCAGACCCTGCACCTGGATGAGGCGGCCTACCGCGGTGATGCCTTCGCGCATCACCCGGCCCCTCTCAAGGGGTGTAACGATCTCCTCTCCATCACGCAGCCCGATGCGATTACGGGCATCCATCTGGCCTATCTCGAAGCCGGCGCCGACATCATTACGACCAACACATTCAACGCCAATCGCATCTCGCTGGCTGACTACGCTTTGACGGATCATGTGGCCGCCATCAACGCGGCGGCGGTTCAGTGTGCCAGAAACGCCATTGCTCGGTATCAGGCGACCCATCCGGAGAGTGGTCCCCGTTTTGTGGCGGGATCGATTGGCCCGACCAATCGGACGGCTTCGCTTTCGCCCGACGTCAACCGACCGGGATATCGCGCGGTCACGTTCGATGATCTTTACGCGGCTTACCGAGAACAGGTGGAAGCCCTGCTGACAGCCGGGGTGGATATTTTGCTTGTGGAAACGATCTTCGACACGCTCAACGCGAAGGCCTGCTTTGTGGCCATCGAAGACGTTTTTGAAGCAAGCGGCCGGCGGGTGCCGGTGATGGCCTCGGTGACGATCACCGATCGGAGTGGCCGCACTCTTTCCGGACAGACCCTCGAAGCCTTTTGGATTTCGATCTCGCATGCCCCTCTTTTCAGCGTGGGAATTAACTGTGCGCTGGGGCCGGAGCTGATGCGTCCGTTTGTGGAAGAACTTTCGTCCCTCGCCCCGATCTGGACGAGCTGCCATCCCAATGCGGGACTTCCCAACGAATTCGGCGGCTACGACGAAACGCCGGAGCAGATGGCGGCCGTCCTAGCGGAGTTTGCCCAGAATGGCTGGCTCAACATCGTGGGCGGCTGCTGCGGGACCACGCCTGCTCATATTCGGGCCATCGCGGAGGCCGTCCGGGACAAGCGTCCCCGCACACCTTCCGAGATTCCTCGCTGGACGCGGCTGGCCGGGCTGGAGCCGCTGGTCATTCGTCCGGACAGCAACTTTATCCTCATTGGCGAGCGAACAAACGTGGCCGGATCGCGGCGGTTCGCCCGGCTCATCCGGGAAGGCCGCTATGATGAGGCGGTGGCCATTGCGCGCCAGCAGGTGGAAGGTGGGGCGAATATTCTCGACGTCAACATGGACGATGCCCTGCTGGATGGTGAGCAGGCCATGCGGGAGTTCCTCAATCGACTGGCCGCGGAGCCCGATATTGCACGCGTTCCCATCATGATCGACAGTTCCAAATGGTCGATCCTTGAGACGGGACTCAAGTGCCTCCAGGGCAAAGGGATCGTCAACTCGATCAGCCTGAAGGAAGGCGAAGAGGTCTTTCTGGAAGAGGCGCGAAAAATCCGCCGTTATGGGGCGGCGGTCGTGGTCATGGCCTTCGATGAGGAGGGCCAGGCGGTCACGATCGAACACAAGGTCCGCGTTGCGGAGCGGGCGTACCGGTTGCTCACCGAGAAAGTGGGTTTCCCGCCGGAAGACATCATTTTCGACCCCAACATTCTGACGGTGGGAACGGGAATCGAAGAGCACAACCGGTATGCGATCAATTTCATCGAGGCCGTGCGGCAAATCAAACAGCGCTGCCCCGGGGCCAAGACTTCGGGAGGCGTGAGCAACATTTCGTTTTCGTTTCGCTCCAGCGAGCCGGTTCGCCGCGCCATGCACGCCGCTTTCCTCTATCACGCCATTCAGGCAGGGCTGGACATGGCGATCGTCAATGCCGGGCAGCTCGACGTCTACGAAGAGATCGACCCGGAACTCCGGGAACTCGTCGAAGATGTGCTGTTCGACCGTCGGCCGGATGCTACAGAGCGGCTTATCCGCTTTGCGGAAAAACTTTCCACGACATCAACGGATGCGGCGACTAAAACCGAGCAAAAATGGCGACAGGCCCCGGTCGCGGAACGGCTCAAACATGCTCTCATTCACGGGATTGACGAGTTCATCGAACAGGATGTGGAGGAAATCCGTCAGCAAATGCCGTCGGCCCTGGCGATCATCGAAGGCCCCCTCATGGACGGCATGAAGGTTGTCGGTGACCTTTTCGGCCAGGGGAAAATGTTTCTTCCCCAGGTTGTCAAATCGGCCAGGGTGATGAAAAAGGCGGTGGCCTATCTGACGCCCTACATGGAAGCTGAGAAAGCGCGGTCGGGCGGAAACGGGCAGCATCGCGGGACGATTGTCCTGGCAACGGTCAAGGGCGACGTGCACGACATTGGCAAGAATATCGTGGGCATTGTGCTGGCCTGCAACAATTATCGGATTGTGGACCTGGGAGTGATGGTCCCCTGCGAGACAATTCTGGAGACAGCGGAGCGGGAGAAGGCCGATATCGTGGGACTATCCGGGCTGATCACCCCCAGTTTGGAAGAGATGGTCCATGTCGCCCGGGAAATGAATCGTCGCGGGATGACGCTGCCGCTCCTCATCGGTGGAGCGACGACCAGCGCGAAGCACACAGCGGTGAAAATTGCACCGGAATATGCCGGCGTCACTGTTCACGTGCCCGACGCGTCCAAGAGTGTTGGCGTGGTGGAGCGGCTGATGAATCCCGTGGAGCGGAGGGCGTTTGCAGAAGAAGTCCGCCGAGAGCAGGCCAAACTGGCGGAAAGCTACACTCAGCGTCGCACGGCCAATTTGGTTCCCTATCGGGAAGCGGTGGCACGTCGGTTCACCTGTGACTGGGCGAACGTGGACATCCCCCAACCGAGCTTCCTGGGCACCCGGACCGTGGAGGTGTCCGTGGAGGAACTGATCCCCTACATCGATTGGACACCTTTCTTCATCGCCTGGGAATTGCCCGGCACATATCCCAAAATCTTCAGCGATGCCCGGTTCGGTCAGCAGGCAGAGGCCCTCTGGCGTGATGCCCAGCGGATGCTCGAGGAGATCGCTGCCAACAAACTTCTTCATCCCCGGGGAGTTTACGGATTCTGGCCGGCCAATTCGGAGGGTGACGACATCCTTGTTTACACCGACGAGACGCGCAGCGAGGTCCTTGCCCGTTTCTATACATTGCGGCAGCAGTGGCGACGGCAGGGACAGGAAGTGTTTTTCGCCCTGGCCGACTTCATCGCCCCCGTGGAGAGCGGCCGTCCGGATTACATCGGCGCCTTCGCCGTCACGTCGGGACATGAGGCAGCGGCACTGGCGCGACAGTACGAAGAACAGCGTGACGACTATCGGGCCATCATGGTGAAAGCGCTGGCCGACCGGCTGGCCGAGGCCTTCGCCGAAAAGCTCCATGCCCAGGCACGGCGTGACTGGGGCTACGGGCGAGACGAGAACCTCTCCAACGAAGATCTGATCAAGGAGCGATATCGTGGCATTCGGCCAGCGCCGGGATACCCCGCCTGTCCGGATCACACGGAGAAGGCCACGCTTTTCAAACTGCTGCGTGCCACTGAAACGACGGGGATCCGGCTGACGGAGAGCTTCGCCATGGACCCGCCGGCTTCCGTGTGCGGATGGTATTTCGCCCATCCCCAGGCCCGGTATTTCACGGTGGACCGTGTGACCCGGGATCAGGTGGAGGCCTACGCCCGCCGCAAAGGGATGCCCCTCCAGGAAGTCGAGCGATGGCTTGCGCCGTATCTTGCCTACGAACTGGAGAGCTGAGCGCTGCGGGCCTCTTTCATCCTACGGATAAACCGCCGTCGTCAGCCCGGTACGGGACTGCACCTGGGCCGCGATGGCTTCCAGCTCCTGGGGCGAGAGCGCGGTGACGAATGACTCGGCAGGAGGACGCGCCACGGAGTAAATCTGCACCAGTTTGATCCGTCCGCCGGCGTTGAGGATTTCAGTCAAACGTTCACAGTAAGCGGTGATTTCCTCCGGCGGAGGGACCTGCTCATTCAACCGCATAAAAAGAGATTGAATCACAAGGGGGCGAACACGGGCAGCCTCCGTGATGTTGTCCAGAATTCGCCGGAAAGGAATGGACGTTCGGGCCACTTTCTGGAAATATTCCTCGGTACCGGCATCCAGCTTGGCCCAAATTTCACCTCCGTTTTCATCGAGGATCGCCAGTCCCCGCTGGACACCCGGCCGGTGGAACATGGAGGCATTCGTGATAAGGACCAGCTTGATGTCGTCTAATCGCTCGGTGCGGCGAACCTCCGCGGCAAGCTGGCAGATTTGCTCAAAATTGGTGAACGTGGTGGGCTCGCCATCGCCGCTGAAAGCAATGTCACGCAGGCAGCGGAGGGAAACCGGCGTGTCCACAAACTTGTCCATCAAAAAAAGTTCACCCTGCCGGACGAGTCGAATGGCCGCATGGAGCTCTTCGCGGAGCCGGTCTATTTCGACAAACACGCGACCCGGCAGCTCGCGGCGATCCACCTGACAATAGACGCAATCAAAATTGCAGATTTTGTCGGGGTTGAGATTGACGCCAATGGAGACCCCACCTGCGCGTCGGCTCACCACCGGATAAACAAACCGGAAGTTTCCGAAGGTGCGTTCGTGGCGGGTGAAAACGGTAGGCAAAGGACCGGGGACGGACATCGGCAAGCTGGAAAGACTGGACTCAACGGGGCCCAATGGCGAGCGAGCTTCGCAAAGATCTTGTTCCCGTTCGGTTTTCCTCAAAAATGCGAACCCCCTCGGCGCTCGAAACGAATAAGAGTCGTACAAAAGACACCCATGAGCCGGAAGTCTTCAACGCGCCCGCCGGATCACGGTGAATTCGTCCAGCGTGACGGTCGTGAGTTCACCATCCGGCAGCTCCAGGAGGATCACGTCGCTGTAGGTTTTTTCGTCTGGTGCCCTATCGAAATGAAGGCCGTGAGCGACCCGCTCGGTCCGCACCACGGTCCCCACCGTGCGGGTGATCCAGCTTTTGCTGCCCACCGTCACACGGTGTTCCACTTCAATTCGGTCACCGGGTTTGAGCTCCTCAATGCACGGAATCGTGTCCAATTCACTCCCGATCATGGCTCGGTCCTCGCCTTTGCCTGCCGATGAAAGACATGCCGATCCCCAACTCTTATTAGTTTACGAGGAGAACGGGCAGAAAGACAAGTTGACATTTGCGATCTTATTTCTTGCTTTATTTATTCGCCTCATTGTTCTAACGACCGTTTTGCGTTTCGGAAGTTCGCGCCACAGTTGATCTCAAGCCGTGGCGATTGTCGCATAAACCCAATCCGTGCCTGACTGGCGGTGATCCACTCTATCCATCAGGCTACTGCCGCACTCAGGGGCGACGCTGAGCCTGAGCTCTTTCCGCCGCCGTGATCGCCTCATCCTCCTGCTGAATCTTCGCCTTGAGGTCCTCCGTAAGCGGGGGCGGTGCAGCCTTCTTCTGGCCACAACCTGGCACACTCCCCAATACAAGCCCCAATACAACTCCCAGAATGACCGCCCCAAACAACCGCGTTATTCTTCTCAATTTGCTTTGATGTTGTGTCACTTTCAGAATCCTCCTTTTTTGAATACAGCCACAACAGATCACGTCGGTTCGCATGTTGGCCCAACACGTCGCTGGTTGGATTCGCCGCTGGAGCCACCAACGTTCGGTGCAGCATCACGCCCCGTCGCGCGCCATGGTTGGAAGTTCCGCTTTTTCTGAACCGTTCCTACAATATTCCCGGAGAGGCTCTCGAATCCGTTTGCTTGCTGACTGTGTCACCGACTGCTGAGAGAAATGGTCCGCTGCCCGCGAAGCCCTTGGCGGGTGACACACACGGGGGGAGGTCTGCGGGCAGCCAACCGGCGGCGTGAAGGGAGGGTGAGGCAGTGTGGATAGTCCCCAAACCCATCAGTACTGGACGGGCTCACCGTCATCGCTGAGACTCAGGCGTCGGAACACCTGATGCTCAATCGTGAAGCTCAGGAACCGCACACCTCCGTCGGCCATGCAGGCGTTCATCCCACCCGGATGAGAGGCCCCAAAGAAGGGATGCCACTGGCCCCACGCGCGGCCATCGACGTCCACCACAGTGGTCCAACCGGAGCCCGGATTGTACGGGGCCTTGTTGTCCGGGATGGGCGTCAGCCCGTATTCAGTGCCGTCACTTTTGCGAAAGGCACCCCAGCGGATGATGTCTTCGTCCCAGCCCGCGTTGTTCCACCTCTCGTTATCCCCGCCTTCTGAACCAAAGGCCTTGGGATGGAGCGCCTTTTCGCCCACCATGATGGTGTTGGAAGACCCATCCCGAAGCATCTCGACCCGCGTCTTCTTGGCATCTGTCTGGATAACGACACCGCGGAGTCCGTTGCTGCCCGATCCTCGGACGTCTCCGGCGTCGCGCTGGCCACCGTTTCCCGCGTAATCGGAGCGGTAAAACTTGCCACTTCCGTAATACTCCATGTAGCGGCGAGAGGGGCAATAATAGGTGGGGACCCCCTGCTGGGCCACGATGTCTTCTTTGCTGTTCTGTCCCGAACCAGGGGTCGGCGGATCATCCGCGTCGCTGGCCAGATCATAAATCGCCTTCTGCTCGATAAACGGGGTGATGTGGTAGAGCCAGCTCCAGCCATGCCGGGTCCGCGAATTGCAGCAGGCCGTCAGCGGATCGGGAACACGGTGATCACCATCCCGCGCCCCGTTCGGCAGCCAGCCGTACACATCCTGAAAGTTGTGAAAACCCAATCCAATTTGCTTGAGGTTGTTGCTGCACTGACTCCGTCTTGCTGCTTCCCGGGCCGCCTGCACGGCGGGTAAAAGGAGCGCGATCAGAACTCCGATGATCGCAATGACCACCAGGAGCTCGACAAGCGTAAAACCACGCTTCTTTGCGGACTTTTGTAGCCTGATACTGTCCATACGGTTCCTCCTTTAATCAGTTGACGGGTCCTTAGCCGCTTCCCATCGTTGTCGCGCCATTCCTGAGAGGACCCGACCTCAGCAACGGCTGGGATCACGTGACGTGCGTCCTCGATGTTTCCTGTCCGTCGTTCAGAGTCACTATACGGGCACCGTGTTAAGAAACCGTTATGAGAGCGCTAAGAATGTGTTAAAATGGCGTCGCGTTGAGAAATCTCGGGAATCGCGCGTGAACAACAGCCTTTAACCGACATTGGGTGGTGCCATGCTGAAGCGTCTTCTAACTGCTGTCCTGTCAATGGGAATCGTGAGCCTTAGCAGCTTTTTTACGACGCTGGCCACCGAGATTCCCGACGAGCTTGTCCTGGGATTTCGGAATCCCCCGGACGTGGCACGACCGGCTGCGTACTGGTGTTGGATGAACGGCTACGTCGATGTCCCGCAGGCCTTGTGCGAGCTGCGACAATTTCGGGAAAAGGGCCTCAGCGGGTTATACGTTTTCGATATTGGCGCACGTGATCCCGACAAGGTTATCCCCGCGGGACCGGCTTTTATGAGCCGGGAATGGGTTCGCCAGCTTGTGCCGCTCCTCAGCAAGGCCAAAGAGATGGGCATGGAAATCGGCCTCATCACATCAAGTAGCTGGAACGCCGGTGGCCCCTGGGTGACGCCCGAGTATGGAGCGATGGGACTTTTCACCACTCAGATCACCTGTGAAGGGCCGGGGCCTCTCGATGCCACCATCCCGCAGCCAGAACTCCCTCCCGCTGCCCACAAACATCCTGGCGGATGGCCCCCGATCTATCGGGATATCGCTGTGCTGGCGGTCCCGGCCGACACGGTTTACGATCGCCCGACGTTCGTTTTCCAACTGGCGCCGCCTGGTCGTTACCTCGTTGATCACGTCATCCTGTGCAACACCGAGTCGGAAGATCCCAGCAAGACCGGGCCACTTCACCGCTTCGTGAAGGGTTTCGCCGTTTACTTGTCAGACACGGACGACGCTCCCGAGGCGTTTCGCCTGGTCGTCAAGGGCGAACTGCAACCGACGACGGAACCGCAGCGGTTCGACTTTCCGGCGACTCACGCGCGATACGTCAAGCTGGAACTTCTTTCCAGGCACAATCCCCGTGAATCGCGGTGGGAACTGGGGGAATTTGAACTTTACACGCCCCAGGGCAATAACGTCGTCTCCCGAATAGTCAATGGTGGCAGCCGCACTGGGGCGGCTCTCGTGCGATTCACCACCCAGTGGAAAACCTCGGGGCCATGGTCGGCCGACTGCATTCACGACGGGGTCCGCAACGGTCCGCGAAATAGCTGGGCCTCGGCCGAGGAACCCCCTGTGGTCATCGCATCTCCCGCACAGGTCATCGACCTCACCGACCGGCTGGCGCCCGACGGCAAATTGCGTTGGGAGGTTCCGGCGGGGAAATGGCGAATCATTCGCTTTGGCTATGGAAACACGGGGCAACAACTCGTTCTCCCCAGCCCGAATTCCGCAGGCTGGGCCATCGACCATTTCAATCCTGACGCCACAGACTGGCATTTCAAACATATTTTGGAGCCATTGATCGCCGAGTTGGGACCACTTGATCAGACGGCTCTCAAGCAACTCTATGTGTGCAGCTACGAACTTCGCGGCGCTACCTGGACGCCAAAACTTTTGGAGGAATTTCAGCGTCGTCGCGGCTATGACATGAAACCGTTTCTGCCGGTCCTTTTGGGTTGCATCATGACGGATGAAGCGACCACGCGGCGCTTCATTCGTGATTATGAGACGACGCTTTCCGATTTGATTGTGGACGCCTTCTATGGCCGGGCCACGGAAATCTGTCACAAGCATGGTCTGAAACTCTGCGCGGAAGCCGGTGGTCCCGGCCTGCCGCTCCATCCTGTACCGGTGGACTCCCTCAAAGCCCAGGGGGCGATCGACATCCCGCGGGGCGAATTCTGGGTGGATGAACAGATCTGGGTGGTCAAAGAAACCGCTTGCGCTGCCCACGTTTACGGCAAGCCCATGGTTGACATGGAGGCGTTCACAAGCTGGCG
>NZ_JACIYL010000970.1 GCF_014359955.1 Thermogutta sp.
ACCGAATCAGCGACACCCGGCCTATCGATCGAAACCCGCAGCACTGGTCGATCTCCAAAGAGCGTGGTTACGGGGAATTGGTCGTTTGATCACCGCGAAGCAATCCCCAGTCCTTCCCTCAGTACGAGTAAGATTGTCGTCTGAAGAACACCGGAGATTGGATGCCATCCACGAGATATCTGATTGGGTAATCACACTGGACCGATTTTTCGGCGTGGACTTTTTCGACACAGCGGGAGAGGTATCCGGCGGGACGGCCGCACGCAAGTACTTGCTTGACTATGCCCCAGAGTTCCTCGATGGTCTTGGTCACCGGATGTTGGTGACAACCACCCACCGCGAAGAGGTGGAGGAGATACTGAGACGCGCGATGGAGGAACTCGGATTCCGGCAGGTTGAAGACAGCGTGGGGCAGGTGCTCAATCATTTGAAGACCGTTTCAGGGCGTTTGGCTCTGCGAGTTCTAGGTGATGAGGGCCGAGCTCGCGAGGCTGTCAGTCTCGGCATTGTGGTGGCCTGGCTAAAGGCTCGCGGCGAGCTGGGCGATGCGATTCTGATTCCTGTCGATGCGCATCCGGAACTTTTCGGACCGACCCAGCGTGGGAGGCGGACGCATTCGGCCGCTCGATGCGATCTGATCCGTGTGCAGTTGCGTCCTAACCGCTTGGTCGCAACATTTATCGAAGTAAAATCCCGAACGTACCAGGCTCGTTCCGAAGACCTCTGTATGCGGATTGTGGATCAAATCGAAGCGACGGAAAACATATTCCGGG
This sequence comes from Thermogutta sp., assembly GCF_014359955.1. Taxonomy (GTDB): domain Bacteria; phylum Planctomycetota; class Planctomycetia; order Pirellulales; family Thermoguttaceae; genus Thermogutta. The sequence goes on from NZ_JACIYL010000970.1 coordinate 774, forward strand.
ATTTGTTTTTCCGTACCGACCCGCCACGAGTGGATCATGTGCTGCAGCGAGCTCGCTTGGCAAATATCCTCGACTTTTATTTCCGTCGTGCCCAACGCTACGGGCTTATCGAGTCAGATGATACCCGCGCGAAGATGGAAGAGGGACTGGCCAGGCTGGAATCCGGCATGGAACGACTACGAGTCATTCGTTGGGGATTTATAGTTAACCTAGCCGGAAGTCCGCAACGGCCAGTGCGAATGCGCGAAACGGAAATTCGATTTCTGACTGCTCGCGAAATAGCGGATATAGGGCTGCAGGACCGCGAACTTGGTCGACAAATTTTCAGTACCGGGGATGGCGTGGCGGACCGAATCTCACCACGACAGACACCGGCGAATACGTTGTCGGGCACTATTGGGCCAAACGAGCTTTGCCCCGGCCCTGATTCCAAAGCCACGTCTGCCCCCCACGATAATTCTCTTGCGGGTGGCGTCGGCATGCAGCCGCCAACCAATCTCACTCAGGATGCAGCGGTGACGCTACTAGGGATGCGTCGCCGGGAAAGCTGGCTGTGGCTGAAATTGACGCAGCCCCGGGTTTTCGATTACGGGATAACATTCCAGAGTCCTCTCCATCGACTGCGGATGCCGCAGTTTCCCCTCACGCGAGAGGAGCGCTGGGCCATCATGACGTTCGTGC
>NZ_JACIYL010000971.1 GCF_014359955.1 Thermogutta sp.
GCAAGGTCTCCGTAGGCCGCAACCGCGACGAAGCGATTCGGTCGTAATGACTGAGCATAGAGCTGATACTCGACGAAACATTCCCCGGGCAAATGCAAGATGGCGCCGTCGTTGATCTCCAGGAGCTGCGCGAGGAAGGGTTGTTTTGCCCGGGCAAGAAACGCCAGTCCCCCCGCGGCGCGGATTCTCTGCACGGGGTCCAAATCTTTCTGATTGACCCGCGCTCGCAGATCGGTTTCCGTGTAGCCCGGGTCAGATCGCGGGATCAGGCAAAACGACTCAACTCGCCAGTGGAGCCCGTGGACACGCTCATACCGGGTATTTTTGCAAGCCTGGCTCATCGCCCGGTACAAGCGTTCGGTGAGCTGCTCGCGAGCCTCCCGTGTGCCGTCATTGTACTTCCCCATGGTGATATTTCCGGCACATCCAGTGAAGTAAATCTGCATCACCTGTTCTTCCCGCTCAAGTCGGCTGCGGGCGAAGCCGGGGACATCGGCGCTGGCTCGGGGATCTCCGTAGAAGCTCTGCGGATGTGTGGCGTAATAATGCAGCCGGACAAGCGGTCGTCCATCCCGGGCAAACGTGACCGTGCGGACATACGGATCAATCAATCCCTCGGGAAGCGCCCGAATCTGTGGGTCCTTACACGAGCTGTATCGGACGACCAGTTTCCCCTCGGGAGTCCAGGCGCGGCGATTGGACGCCACCTGCTCCACGATCGCCGAGCCGAATCCTACCTCGTTGAACGGTTCGAGTCGCTGCATCGCAGCTTTGACTTCCGCAGCCAGCTTGTCCGTCACGGCCTCCATGAAGGCAGAATCGACATAGGGAAGCGTCGCCCCCGATTGGTCGAGAATCTTCTGCGCGTCCCCATTCGTGTAAGGGGCGGTGTGCTGATGCACGGTTTGCACGGCCACGTGGGAAGGAGGAATGCCCAGGGCACTGGCGATCTTTTCCTGAAACTGCCGATAGCTCGAATTGCACAGGCCACACCAGTCCACGGCGCACAGGACGTAGCGGGACCGTCCGTCATCCAGTACGACCCCGCGGGCTTCCAACGGTGTTTCCACTTCCTTGACGGGCACCAACCAGATCAGCGGATGCCGACCATTAATGGGTGGGGTTACGTCGCACCGAAAAGTGGCCAGCTTCCATTGTCCTCCGCGTAAGAGTTCCTCTCCCCTTCCCTCTCCCTGCTCCAGAAATCCAAGGAAGATACAAAGCGCAACTACCAGCCGCGGAGCGATGGACCCCATCATCACGTGGTTTCTCCCTCGTTCTGGAGTGTGAACTGGTGCCAAAAGACCCGCCGCCTGAGCAACGGTGCCGCAAACGGCGCATTTAGTATAGCCATGCCCAGCGCGTTTTCCACTCACCAGGAGTCCAACACCGCTGCATGGTTGTGCGTGACCCGGCGCGGCCGGATGATCTTTTTAATCAACACTTTAC
>NZ_JACIYL010000972.1 GCF_014359955.1 Thermogutta sp.
AGGGGCCAGGTATTGGCGTGAACGGGAACCACCATTTTGGGATGGAGAAATTTAACCGCCTGGAGCGCATCTTCAGGCCCCATCGTGAAGTTATCGCCAATGGGGAGTGCTGCGAGGGCTAATCCTTCCTGCCCGATTAGTTGCATATCCAGGAAAAGGCCCGTGTCACAGGCAAAATAGACTTTGCCCTCTGGCAAGGTAAGGAGAAACCCCGCGGCCACACCCCCGTAGCTGCCATCCGGAAGCATCGAGGTATGCACCGCCGGGGTCATTTTCACCCGGCCGAAGGAAAACTCGTAGCTGCCGCCGATGTTCATGGCGTGGGTCTTTTCCACGCCCCGCTTGGCCAGCCATTCGCAGATTTCATACGTGGAAATGACGGTAGCCTGATTCGCCTTGGCGATCTTTTCGGCATCGGCAATATGGTCGAAGTGCCCATGCGACACGAGGACGAACTGAGCCTGCACCTGATGCGATTTGACGGGGGCCACCGGTGAGTCGTCCAGAAACGGATCGAGCACAATTTGCGTGCCATTCGTCTGAATCAGCCAACTGCCGTGACCCAACCATTGCAATTCTGTGGCCATTCGTTCAACACCTCCTCGTTGTTCGTCAGTAGACCCGTCGTTTGATCACCAAAGCGTCTCAGCTATGACTCCCTGCCTGCGTTTGATCATCGCTATTATACAGGCGTGGCAAACTTCAGCAGAATCTCCCATTCCGGACAGACTGACACTTGCGCTCGCACACGGGGCACGGCGTGCCGATCGGTCGAGCTGACCTGTCACGTTCCATTGGAAAGGGATGCCTCTCCCCTGCCCTGCCCTGGGAAAAGAGACTCCGTCAGGTTTTCCGCAGGTAGTGGCGCATGTGCCGTTTGTACGCCTCGACACCTGGCTGACCGTAGGGATTGATGCCAATCAGGTAGCCTTCCGTGACAGTCGCCAACATGAGGAACTGGAACACGGCCCCCAGCGAGCGTTCCTCGATTTGGGGAATGACTATCTCCGCTGTTCTCCGGTAAGCCTCCGCGTATGCCTGATTGGTTCCCTGCCGTGCGGCATTGAGAAGCTCGTGGATGGTTCGGCCGGCGTACTCATTGAGTCCATCATCATTGGTGTCCCAGCGGGGGATGCGAAGGGTTACAAGGCACTCTTTGCCAGGCCAGAGGTTCGTAAACAGCTTGTCCCGGCGGCCCTCCTGATGCTGCTGGCCCCGCGAGTGCAAATCGCGGGTGTTGACAACGGTCAGCGGTGTGGCTCCCTGGCCATTTTTGCCGAGACTTTCCGAAAGAAGCTGATCATACCACAAGCCCACCGCCTCCAGACGCTTGCCCCAGGTGGCAAGGACGCGTGTGGAAGCGCCCCGCTGCACTTCCATAAGATGGCAGATCGCTACGTACTTCAAGATAGGATTTTCCGCCGGATCATTTGTCCGAAACGCAGCA
>NZ_JACIYL010000973.1 GCF_014359955.1 Thermogutta sp.
GGTGAGATGGATTACACGAACGTTGGAATCTCATCCCGACGACTAAGCCCCTCCCGGGCCCACTCTCGGTCCCGCGCGAAAGCACGTGGATAGGCGCGTTCACGGAGGAAAAGTGGGGATGTATCCCACTCCTGCGACCGGGTAGCCATTCCCAGGGGCTGTCCAACTGCCCCCTAAGCCGCTATTTGACTCCCGCCACCTCGCAGGCGAACTTGAGCCCATCCACCGCGGTCTTGCCGTAGAAATCGCAACCCGCATTTTTGGCGAGAAGCTCGCTCGCCGCGGCCCCGCCCACCATGATGGCCACCTGATCCCGCAGACCGGCCTCGCGAATCGCATTGACCGTGGCGGTCACCGAGGGATAGCACGTGGTGAGGAGAAGACTCATCCCCACTACGGAGGGCTGGTGCTCTCGGATGGCCTGGACGAATCGCTCGGGCGGCACATCCACACCCAGGTCGATGACTTCAAATCCCGCCCCGCGCAGCATCATGACCACTATGTCTTTTCCAATATCGTGAACATCGTGCTGGACGGTCCCCATCACCGCCTTCGCCCGCGGACCCGGGGCTCCCCCTTTCACGTCCCGCGTCAGATGGGGGCCGAGCTCGGCCATGATGTTCTTCATAATCAGTCCGCCGAACATGAGGTCCGGGAGAAAGCATTCCTCCCGGGCAAAGCGATTTCCCAGTTCCAGCATCCCCTCGTTGCACTGTGCGAGGATTTCCTGCGCCGGCACACCCGCGGCAAGCTGCTCCCGAATAAGCCGCATGGCCGTCGCTTCATCGCACCATGCGATCGCCTCGGCAAGTGTCTTTTCGCTCATCCTTTCAATCCCCTGAGAACGCGGGGACGGGCCATTTCCCCTCACCCAATGTCCCCCTCATCACGGCTTTCCAATCAAAGTTTTCCAAAAGTCCGTTTCAGGAACGAACTAAAACGACAGTAACACCTGCCAGATATACATGTATCCAAGGGCGTCAATATTCTCCCAGATTCTTTTCACCAATTCCTCATCGCCCTTTATCTCACCCAACTCGCGGCGTTTTTCTTCCCAAGGGATACACGTTCCCGGCGGGCGAACACCGCAACCCGATCGCTCGGACACCTCTTTTTCACGCGTTTCATCCACCATGGCACGTCTCCGTCATGAGTGCATCATAGACCGTTATTTGTGATTATTCCTGGTTCCCTGCCCTATTTATTGCTTCATTCAAGCCAGTAGATAACAACCTGTCGCCATGACGTAAATCCCGCAGCCGTATCCGGTAAACCAACTTGTCCCCGCCCTTCCACTATTTCAATCGACGGATAAATCCCCACCTTCCCGACTGTGCCGGAAACAGCCACCGATCTTCAATAGACCCCATATTCGCGGGTGAACTCTGTCATGGCCCGGACGTTTTCTATCTTGGCATCGTTCTGCATGATGGCGCTGGCATCCATG
>NZ_JACIYL010000974.1 GCF_014359955.1 Thermogutta sp.
TCGCGGGGAAGGGGAGACCGCGGAGACGGCCCTGCGTCCTTCTCGATCAACTCACGGAGGACCTGCCGGACCCGCCCCACGCCGATTCCCCGATGAGCCTGAACAGGGACCACCGGCACGCCAAGGCGACGCCCCAATTCCTCCACGTCGATCTGAAGACCCTGACGCTCTGCGACATCGACCATCGTCAGGGCCACCACCATGGGCAGCCCCAGTTCCAAAAGCTGGCTTACCAGGTAAAGATTGCGCTCCAGATTGGAGGCATCCACCACGCAGAGAATGACGTCGAGGGGCTCCACCCCGGGCTCCCGGCCAAGCAACACATTGACGGCCACCAATTCATCCCGAGAGCGGGGAGAAAGGCTGTACAGACCGGGAAGGTCAATGACCTCGAACGTTTGATTTTGGAACTCGAATCGGCCGGTCCGCTTTTCCACCGTCACGCCGGGGTAATTCCCCACCCGCTGGTACACCCCCACCAGCGCACTGAAAAGTGTGGATTTTCCCGTGTTGGGATTCCCGACCAGGGCGACCGAAACACACTTTTTGGGTGAGATCACACGTGTCATGGCAGGCCAGTTGGCCTCGAGCGGACGTCAGAGGATCTTTCACGCAGAATTTTGCGCCACAAGTCCCAAACGCAACTCACCAAGCACCAGGGACAGGAAGGCGTGCCGCGGCTTTCCGCGGGCAGCAGCGCGGAGCGTCAGGGTGTGTGGGTTTCCCCGGGGTTGTCGGCCGAAGAATCCTGCGGGGTCGCTAGCGGAGCGGCCGCCGCAACCGATTCGGCAAGCGAGGACGGCCTCGATCCCCATCCGTGCCGATGCCGGTGAGGATGCCCATGATGTCCCGGCAACGCTTCTACGAGGATTCGCACGTCGTCGTCCATGCGAACGCCCAGCTTACTCCCTCCCAGCCACACGATGCAGGGGTTTCCCGGCCGAAAAACCCGCACCACTGTTCCCGGCCGAAGCCCCAGCTCCTGCAACCGATGAACCACCTCCGGAGGTCCATCCAGGGCTGTGATGCGAGCGGCCTGACCTGCCTGCAGGTCGCCCAGCAGCGTCTCACCGGGATGAGCGCCATCGCCCCAAAATTTTCCTCTCCTCCAAGCAAACCCAATCATGGCGGCCTCGTCATTCAGTCATTGCCACGGAACCCAGCGAAAATATGGGGGTGCCCAATACGGCGGAACAAGATTCGGCCTGAAACTGATCCCGCCGAAACAGATTGGCAGCAATTTGGCACTCAATTACCGTTTATGTCTCAATAAAGCCTAGTAATTGAGATTCATTCTCATTTTTCCTGCCATTATCTTACGCTGGGCCGCGGGGCTAATCAAGCGTTGTCGGGCGAAAATCTTTGATTGCGCTCCCAGTCGCCGCCCCCCAGGCAGAGATCGAGATCCGCAACGACAAAAACACGGTCGTCCTTGCGGATCTCGATC
>NZ_JACIYL010000975.1 GCF_014359955.1 Thermogutta sp.
CGAACGTCTACAATGGAACAAGCAAAACTGCCACGTACTACTTGCAAAGCATCTGTCCCCATTTGGTGCCATAACACCAATAGAACCTCTGCGTCTGAATCGGTGTAGAGAGGTTGCGAACCTGCGATCCGGCACAACTCGCGATAGTTATACACTTCGCCGTTCATCGCAACCACGAGCCCTAGGTCTGGTCTCTCGATTGGCTGGTGGGCACGTTCATGGGGATCCACGATTGCTAGGCGCGAAAACAGTATTTCGACTACTTTATCGGCAGAAGCCCAAATGCGCTGTGAATCTGGTCCTCGCTGTTTAAGGAGTGGGGCCGCAGCCCGAATAGGTATCCGGTGCGTTTCTGGAATCTTGCTTATTCTTCCAATGAACCCGCACATATCATCGATTTATAACAAATACAGGTCTACTAGCGATTAGTGCATGCGAAGCAGACTTCGTGGGCAAGGATTAACTGATTCGAGGTAATTAACACCTGCCCAGTGCGCACACACCCGATCCACTGCTCGAGCATCGTCCGATGGCCCTTGTCGGCCTGCCAGAGCCGCTTGCGTTTTTTGGTTTTGCCGTCGTCTAAAATAAGCGTTTTAAAATCTTCCAAAACCGCTGAGCAGCCGCCGCCGTGGACTTCTATACGTTCTTTACTAAAACCCGGCGAACCGATTGTCGTGTAAATAAGATGACAGATAGATCCATCCTGATACCGGACTAAAAACTGACCATCATCCCGAGGCGAGACACCATCAGCAGTCAGTCGCTGCAGCTCGACGGGCTCCGAATCTGTGAGGAAAGCAAAGAAGTCGAAGAAATGGCAGGCCTCGCCGATGATGCGGCCGCCCTCGGCCGGGTCAGCCAGCCAGTGGTCCCGCGGGATTGGACCGGCGTTCACGCGATAGGTGACGCTGAGCGGCCCGCAGTCTTTTATGAACTGTTTCAGCTCCTGGGCCAGCGGGGCGAAGCGGCGGTTGAAGCCCACCATGAGGTGGCCGCCGGTTTTGTTCAGAGCCTGCCGCACGCTCTCGAGTTGCTCGGGGGTGATGGCGAGCGGCTTTTCGCAGAAAACCGCTTTGCCGGCTTCCAGTGCCCGACAGACCAGCGGCGCGTGCTGCGAATGCCGGGTGACGACGAAGACGACGTCCGTCTCCGGGTCGCCGAGTACTTCTTCGACATCGGTCGCACACCAGGAAAACCCATATTTTTTGCCCACAGTTTGGGCCGTAACCCCCGACGCAGTGACGATCCCGCGAAACCGCACCTGCGGCAATTTCTTCAAAATGGGCAGTAAAACAGCCTGACTGAAATTACCCGCACCAATAAAGGAGACCCCCAGTGTTTCCGTGTGAATGGGGCGACGTGGTGGCGGCAATTCGACACGGCGGGCGGGCGGTGTTTCACGGGAGGGATACGTGAGGACGATTCCCAGGTAC
>NZ_JACIYL010000976.1 GCF_014359955.1 Thermogutta sp.
GGCAAGCGACCAGGGACCAAGCGACGTGATCATGCCGGGCGATCTGTTGGAAGTCAGCGTTCTCACCAGTCTGGATACGAAGGATACCGCCATTTCCTGTCGGGTAGACGACGAGGGCAACATTCAGGTCCCTCCCATTGGGAAAGTGACCGTCGGTGGCATGCGCTTTCCTGATGCGGAAAGGGCCATTGCCCAGGCCGCTATTGAACGGGACGTTTACCGTCGGCCAACGGTCACGATCAAACGTGTGCAGTCCCGCACTTATCGAATAACGGTGACTGGGGCGGTGGCAAAACCCGGGGTCTACAACATCCCAGCCGCCCAGGCGGACCTTCTGACGGCTCTGGTTCAGGCAGAAGGATTGAAACCGGATGCGGATCCGGTCGTGGAAATCCGCCGATCCGGTTCCGCAGGTTCCGTCGGGCCGGCTGTCGCTTCCAAAGTTGGAAACGCTCCAGGCCAGTTAACCTCTTTTACCGAGCCGGTGGCGCCTGGGGAGTCCCTCAAGGTGGATCTGCGATCTGCTGGACAGGACAATCAGTCCCTCCAGGAATACCGGCTTGAGGATGGGGACGTGGTGTTTGTGCCACCACGAAAACTCGATCCCATCTACGTTGATGGGCTTGTCAACAAGCCTGGCATGTATGCTTTTCCAGCATCACAGGATCTGCGGCTAATGGATGTTATTGCGCTGGCTGGGGGATGTTCCAATCCGCTGGCGGATAAGGTGTGGATCGTGCGACAAATACGGGGACGCAGTGAGCCTGTGCTCATTCGGGCGAACCTCCGCACGGCCGCCAAGAACCCGGCGGAAAACCTCCGCATTGCCCCGGGGGATGTTATCACGGTGGAGGAGACGTTCGGAACGTTTATTTACAACCTGCTTAAAGGGTTCGTCCATGTGGGTGGAACCGTCCCACTGAATTGACCGGTTAAAGAGTAAACGCCTGCCTCTATCCCAGTAGGTTGATCGATAAATACTGCGTGTTAATGGGACTGTTCATTTCGAGAAAATCTCGATGTACTTTCGGACGAGTCTATGAGCGCGTGACAATTTGATGCAGACAAAGAAAGGTGTTTATCCGGACATGCTGAATTCCTGGCTGCCTGTCCAGGATTCCGACATTGCGTAAAACTCAGGCATCTCAGACAGCGCAGGAATAACCTTCGGATTTGGAAATTAAAAGAGCCTATGAACGAAAGCTCGTGGATTCAATGGGCGGTGCCGGACTCGGCGTCTCACATTCTGCACGCAATCGCCCAGTTCCTCGTGGCGGTCAGGCGCCGGTGGCAGATCATGCTGGGTGCTTTTCTGGCGGTTGCGCTTCTCGGCGCGCTGTATTATGCAACAGCGCCCAGAATTTACTCTTCAAAAGCCGAATTACTTATTCTTCAAACGGGAGATAACGCACTTTCGCCGACAATCGAGGCGCAG
>NZ_JACIYL010000977.1 GCF_014359955.1 Thermogutta sp.
GATCGTCGCTCAAGTTCCCCGGATTGCCAGGGAGGAGAATAGACGCTTTCACAGCAAGGGCCGAATACAATGCCACCCAGCGTGCTTCTTCCGGGTAGCAGATCTCATCGAAGCCTTTCAGAGCTTCTAAAATAAACGCCTGCGATCGCAGCGCATCCTCCTGGAGAAGGGCCAGAACGTAATAACTCCGCACGAGAGGATCTCGGCATCCGCTCTCGAACAATTTTTCTCCCATGGCGGACGTGATCCGTGGATCACGCCCCCGAGGCCGGGGAAGGAACTGAAGCTGCACCGCCCGCATGAACTCAACGGCGTCATCCTGCATTTCCGGAGGATCCCACGTGAACTTCCGGTACATCTCGATATCCCGCGACCAGAGTTTGAGGGCGGCTCGCTCGAAAGGAGTGTATGGGGCCCCGGGCGTGACGTCCGGAATTTCCTCCTCACTCTTGGTGGACGTTCCACTTTCCGCGCGAACGCCATCCCCTGGCGATGTCAGTGACCCGACCAGAAACGGCACGAGAAAAGCCGCTACCCACACGTGGCGAGCAGGTGTTCTTCGCATGGCCCACCCCTCCGTTGACCTCCAGAAGCAAAAAACCCGACAAGACGGCCGTTATTCGGCGCCTATTGTGGTATCGGCGGCACCTTTGCGTCAAGCATCAGATCCCGTAGATTAGACTTTTTCAAGTTCTTACGGGATATCACCGTCTGACCCGGGCGGGAACCCGGTCAGCGGCACATTCTGCCGATTGGGAGTGCTGGTAGATGAACGTCCTTGTCGTCGGTGGTGCTGGATATATCGGTTCCCACGCTGTGAAGCTGCTGGCCGAAGCCGGTCACGACGTCGTCGTGGTGGACAATCTCAGCCGGGGACACCGCGAGGCCGTTCCCGCCACGATTCCCTTTTATGAAATGCCCCTGGCCGATACCGAGGGTCTCAAGCGGGTCCTCCAGCGGCACCGCATCGAGTGTGTCATGCATTTTGCGGCCCTCGCCTATGTGGGTGAATCGGTGGAGCGTCCTCTCGCTTACTACGACAACAACGTGGCGCAAACGGTGTCCCTCCTTCGCGCGATGGAGGCAGGAGGCGTGGATAAGATGGTGTTCAGCTCCACCTGCGCCACGTACGGCGAACCGAAGGTGGTTCCCATCGTGGAGGACACACCCCAGGAACCCATCAATCCGTATGGACGCTCCAAACTTTTTGTGGAAAAAATTCTGGCCGATTTTGCAACGAGTCGGCCAGCGTTTTCCTACGCAGCGCTCCGCTACTTCAACGTGGCGGGAGCAGCGCGGGACGGCAGTCTGGGAGAGGACCACGATCCAGAAACCCATCTGATTCCCTCCCTTTTGCTTACAGCTCTGGGAAAGCGCCCCCAGTTCGTTGTGTTTGGCACCGATTATCCCACCCCGGACGGTACGTGCATCC
>NZ_JACIYL010000978.1 GCF_014359955.1 Thermogutta sp.
CGCTCGTCGTGCCCGGAGAACCGAAATAGATGATCCGGCATTGGAAGGCCGGACGTGACAAGCACGTCCCTCCGAAAAAACGGACCTGACAAGCACGTCCCTCCGAATGCTGAGTCGCCAAGGGAGGTTGCGACGCCAATCTCGCTCAGGTGGCGACGGGGGCGCTGCGGGTCAGCTCGCGATAAATGCGCTGGGCCTCGGGAAACGGTTCCAGGGCGCGGTCGAGGATTCCCAGCGTGTACGCGATGGTCACGCCGTAGTTGCAGATCGGAAGCCCTGCCCGCCGACAGAGCTCCATTCGTGTGAGGACCTCCCGCCTGTTCCACATGCAGGCCCCACAGTGCACGAGCAATCGATAGGGAGACAGATCTTCCGGGAAATCGTGGCCCTGCACGGTCGTGAAATGGAGTTTCCCACCCACCCGTTCCTGGAGCCAGCGTGGAATCTTTTCCCGGCCGATGTCATCCACAATGGGATGGTGACTGCACGATTCGGCGACAAGGACGTGATCTCCCGGCCGTAAACGATCGATCGCCAGAGCTCCCCGCACGAATTCGCTGAGGTCCCCTTTTTGACGGGCAAGAAGAATGGAAAAAGATGTCATCTTAACGTGCGGCGGAGTCACTCGCGCAACATGGGCGAAAGCCTGGCTGTCGGTTACGACCAACGCTGGCGGCTCCGCCAGAGACTGGATCGCCCGCGCCAGCTCAAAGTCCCGACAGACCATGGCCAGCACTCCATGATCCAGCAGTTCACGCAGGGTCAGCACCTGCGGCTGGATAAGCCGTCCTTTGGGTGCCTCCTTGTCGATCGGCACAACCAGCACCACAATCTGCCCGGGCTGCACCAGATCGGCGATCAGCGGTGAACTGTTGATGAAGTCTTCCGGCGCATTCCGGATGAGGGCTTCGCGAAGTGATTCCAGTCCCTCGTGTCTGATTGCCGCTGTGAAAACGTAGGGGACTTTCTGCTGATCCAGTTGGGCAAGGAGTGCGGCATCGGGACGGGCGACGTCGGCCTTGTTGAACACGACGATGACAGGGATGCGACGCTGACGAAACTCGGCCAGCAGTTGCTCTTCAAAAACGTCCCATCGACCGCCATCAACCACCAGCAGTGCCAGGTCAGTCCGGTCAAAGACCTGCCGGGTTTTCTTGACCCGCATGGCCCCGAGGGCGCCTTCGTCGTCCACACCCGCCGTATCAATGAATAGCACCGGCCCCAGAGGCAGCATTTCCATCGGTTTTTCGACGGGGTCGGTGGTGGTCCCCGCCACGTCGGAGACAATTGACACCTGCTGCCGCGTGAGCATGTTCAGCAGGGCCGACTTTCCGGCGTTCCGCCGACCAAAGATTCCAATGTGGAGCCGAAAACTTTTTGGAGCGGGACGATATTCCGTCATAGAGTGTTCCTAAACTGCCACAAAT
>NZ_JACIYL010000979.1 GCF_014359955.1 Thermogutta sp.
AACGGTCCGTTCCCGCCAGCAAAAACCCGTGTGGAAACGCCTTCTGGCGCCCATCATTTTTTTGTGGGATCATCCGGGGGTCACGGTCTTTCTGGCTTTGGCCCTGTTGTTGATCTCGGCGCTTGTCAATCGGTTCGTGCCGCCCGCTCCGCCCCGGTCGTCCGATCTGGTAGCGGCTGCGGCGCCTTCTTCGGCGGAGGAATCGTCGCACCCATCGACGTCAGCCCCTTCAGCGACCGGCCGGGCCATCTCGAAAACGCCTTCCGATATGACCGGCAGCCGCCCAGCACCGCCGGCCGTGGCCGGCGGCAATTCGGCGGGTACAGCCCACGGACCTTCCGCCAACCCGGCCGCACAAGGAATAGTCCAGAAACCCTCAGGTGCTTCGCCCCTGGCGCCGACCGTTGCGGCCCCTTCCGCCCCGTCGTCCCCGGCTGATTCGCCGTTGCGTCCCGGGCTGCTGGGCCGCGTCAGAGTCGATGGAGAAGACCTCGGCGTGATTGTTCGCTATTTGCCGGGAGACCCGGTTGCGGGAAGCGATCTGGATCGTCTGGTGACGCAGTACGGGTTGCAACCGGGAGAGGAGTCGGTTCGCCTGCTCGGCGTGATTCGCGTAAAAAGCGGAACTGCCCCGGGCGTGCCGGTGCATCTCCAGCTCACCTGGGAGGGCGCATCCTGGGAAGGTGTGACAGTGAGCGTCGATGGCCGCGAGCTTCCTGTCCCCAAGGATTTACAGGAAACGGTATGGAACACGTCGCTCGTTCTCACTCCTGGGGATCATCCTCTCGAATGCCGTCTTACCGCGCAACCCTGGGCCAAATCCTTCAAACTGGTGGTGAGTTCCCTGGCAGCACAACCGGCAGGTGTCAACGTCGCCCCGACCGAGCAGCTCTCTGGTCCTTCGGTCCAGGTGGGCTATACAGAAGCCATCCTGGCCCAGGTGAGCCAGCTTCCGACTTTGGCCCGACATACGCTGGACAGCCAACTGGCTTCCCTGTCCTCGACGGATCTGGCCGTCACTTCACCCCAGGAGTCGCCAGGACCTGCGGAACCGCCCCCGTCCATGGTCGGAGGACCGCCGTCCGCTCAGCGAATACCGGTCCCCTCTCCGCAGGACGAAAAGCTGGCGCGGGATCAGATACGGCAGGAATTTCGAAAAGACTATCAGGAGGCCACGGCACCGGCAGCCAAAGTTTTGCTGGCGCGTATGCTCCTCAAACAGGGGAATCAGGAAACCGACCCGGTTCGCCGATTCGCCCTCTATCAGGAGGCCCGCGAACTGGCTTTGAGTGGCGGGGATTTCGCTCTGGCCATCCAGGCCGGAGAGGCGCTGGGGCTTGGCTTCGAAATGGACCCCTGGTCGCTCCATCTGGAGGCCGCTCAGAGCCTCGTGCGGAATGCGCGGTCCACCGAGCAGCGAGAGAGG
>NZ_JACIYL010000098.1 GCF_014359955.1 Thermogutta sp.
CTCTTCCTCCCCGCCCGGTCCAATCTGCCCCGCCACCCCCTGCTGCAGTGACGGCACGCACCTCCCCACCGGGTTCGAGCGCGCTTCAGCAGCCGCTCGTGGCCCAGGTGATTTACGCCGCCCCTATGCCGCCCCAGGTATCCCACCGGAAGCAGCGTCAAGCATGGTGGTGGATAGCGGGCATTGCCTTGTTTGTCATCGTGGTCGGCGGTTTTCTGGGCGGAATCGTGATTTTGGCGATGCGCTCAGGAAATCTCGCGTCGGCGACAGGATCTTCCCAGGTGGATGACCAGCAGCCGGTTCCACAGGTTTTGCAAGCCCAGCAGGACGGTAACCGTTTCGCCCTCAATGACAATCGTTCACAACCGCCCCGACCGCAACCGCCGGGGGAATCGACGCCGCCTCAGCCGCAAAATGTGGCGGCGGCCCATTCCGAACCGGCGGCCGCCCAGTCGGCTGCTCCCCTAGCCGGCGGCGCAAATGAGGAGCCCATCGGCCCGCAACCCTGGTTGGAGAGGGTGCAAAACGCGTGCGTGGTGATCATCGCCCAGGATTTCAGCGGGAACGGTTCGCTGGGAAGCGGGTTTTTCGTGGAATCGTCGCATCCCTGGCCCATCGTGGTGACCAACTACCATGTCGTGGAAGGTGCATCGCAGATCGTGGTCAAGTTGCGATCGGGCGAAATGTATCCCATCGCGCGCGGAGCGATTTTTCCGCGATGTGATCTGGCTTTCCTGGCCGTGGAAGGTCTCGCCAAACCCCCGGCCACGCTCTCCCTCCGTCCGGACTTTCCCAAACTGACCGAAACGGTGTACGCCTACGGCGCTCCTCAGGGATTGGAAGCTACGATCACCAGGGGAATCGTCAGCTCCATTCGCCGGACGAGTGAGATTGAGTTTCTCTCCGAGAAGTATGACGAAATTCCCTGGATCCAGACGGATGCCGCCGTCAATCCGGGGAATAGCGGGGGACCGCTGGTGGATACCGCCGGTCGTGTGATTGGGGTCAACACACTCAAACGGGGAGAATCGGAAAATCTTAACTTCGCCGTCTCCGCGGTGGAGGTCGCCTCTCGCTTGAAAAGTGCCCGGGTGAGCAACCTTTCTGCCCAGGGCCCGATCGCAAAAGGTGACGCCACAAATGGCGGAGCGGAGGCCAATCCGTGGGTCCCCACGGTCGTTTATTGGCTTGCTCTCAAAGCGGCGGCGGAAGCGGCCCGTGCTGACGTAAAGCAGGTGGACGCCATTATCAACAATCCCATGGCGTCACCATTGCAAAAGCTTCTCGTCCTTCGGGCTTGGGCGGATTCGCTGGCAGGGGGCGCTGCGATGGTTATCAGTCTCCCTACAGAGAACGTCGATCGTGCGGCAGTGGTCGCCGGGCAGTCGCTGGCCGCCTTCTTTGATGAGTGTTCCAAGGCCATCCATCAAAGCCTGGCGGTTCTGGGAGAATCGCCAAATCCTCGAATCGCACAAGCCCGGATCAGCCAGATTTTGGGCGAGTCTGCTGCCAAAACCGCCGTCATTGTCGGCATTATGGAAGGAGCGCGAGCGGATCTTTCGCAGAGAAGCGGCCTGCCGTTTCCGTCCATTCTTGAATAACCCAGCGGGCCGGTTAAACAATTTCGTCCAAATTGACTGCCGGCGAGGCAGCCGGTAGACCGGTGGCCGTATTCTGTCGGGCGGTGGCCACTTTTTCCAGCCACTGGAGCCGCTTCTCCCAGGCCGCTCGCAGTTCTGGAAGCGTTCCATCCGGGGTCTCATCACCCCAGAGTTCCAGTCGCCGCAGCCGTTGCCGATAAAAGCTGAGCAGATCGACGGCCTCGTCGGGCTCCACACCCGCCTCACTCAAGTCCATGCGGATTTTGGCCAGTTCATGGAACTCGGCATCGCTGACCAGTCCCGCATCCCGCATTTTCTCCAGCATCTCTGAAAACTGCCGGGGCGTGATGTGCGTCACATCGTAACTTTCGAGAATGCTGCGCACGAGAGAAAGCCGCCCTTCGTCTCCCGACAGCAGGCCGGCAAGAAGTGCGCTGGTGGAATTTTTTTCGGGACTCTGCCCCGTTTGCGCAGCTTCTGTTTGTCCCGTGCGCGATGAAGGTCCCAATCCACCGGTCAGCAAGCCGCGAATGAGAAGTCCTGGAATCTGCATGATGTGTCACTTCCTTGTGCTTGGTTGATTTGGTCCACTCTCCAGCCGGAGGACAGGCGGCCACCCGACCACACGTGCAGGATTTCACCTGCGGCACCTGCTGGGAAAGCAGGACGGGCTGGCATAATCGCCGGATAGCCCCGCCGCACAACTCCTGGAAGCGACCACTCTGCAAAAGCCGCGCCGAGAGCTCTCTCAACTTCCGCAACCCGCGTCAAAGGTTGCGCGACGACTCCCCACCGAGCCAGTAGGCGCGAATATGGAAAAGCGTGAGACCAAAAGCCATAATTTGAGCAATTTGGACAACTCCCTGTGCGGTGCAGTCAGCCGGGAAGAGACGGCTTCCGGCCAGCATCGGAAGTATTTCTCATCCCGGAATCATGGCCGCGGTCGGCGAAGGTTGCCGCTCGTTCGGCAAGTTCTGCGCGTTTTCCTGCTGGGAAAAATTGCCGAAGGGTTCTGACGGCGGAAAATCACAGGGTTTTACCAGACAGATCCGGGACGGGGCCCTCGGGAACAATCGACAGCCCATCGGATGCTCGCAGCGATAGGCGATACCGCGTCCCCGGAGCGGCCTGGATGTACACAGCCTCTCCATGGGCGGCGCGGATACCGGCTTCGCGGGCCTTGGCTTCGTTTTTGGCAAACTCCCAGAATTGTGCCCACAATTCCCGCTCAAAATCGGACTTCACCTGACCGGTACGATAGACAGCCGGCTGATCGTTTTCGCGGTCGATGCGGACCCCGTTGTCCGGGGCCTGGGAGTTGCCAAAGATGCGCTGAAACAGGCAGAGAGAGGCTGCCCGCAGCGGATCCCCCTGCTCCACGAAGTGGTCGGCGAATTTGACCACCAGGGCATCCACGTACACTTTATCTCCGAGGACGGTGAACGTGCGCGGGGGCTCCACGGGATGGCCGTCGTCGTCCACCTCCACAAATCGCACCGTCGTCTTCACGAGTTGCCCTGTCTCATCCTTCTCCTGGGAAAGCACGTCCAGAAACGCGACCCGCCGGTCCACCTTGAGAAGCTGAATCGCCGTATTGAGCCGCTGAATTTCTTTCTCTTTCTTCTGTAGTTCCTCGCGGGCGGATTGCAGGTCGGAAGAGAGTTGCGCGATCTGTGTTTCTTTCTGTGCCAGATCCGCCTGCTTGGCCTGTAACTCGACCGTCAATCGGGCCACCTCGGATTCCTTTTCTGCCAGCTTTTTCTGGACCTCTTCCTGAGCGTGACGGGAACGCTCATAGAGCGTGTAGCCAAAATACAGACCTCCACCCAGCACCGCGAGCAGGGCCAGGCTTACCAATGATGCCAGGATTGTCCGAACTGCTTCCAGAAGTTTCATGGTGTCTTTCTTATCGCTCCCAAAACCCGCGTGCCGATTCCGGTGAGAACGGGCTCACCAATTGTTTGCCTTTCGCACGTTTCCGGCGGCGATTCTCGAGGGAAAGTCCCCCAGGAATCATAGCATCTGGAGTGGGTTTGGGCAGGGGTGGAAATGGGGAACGCCCAGGAGCGCGAGCACCGCCCGGGGTGGTAGCTCTTACCCCCGGGACCTTCTCTCGCTATCAACGAAGCGATCCCCTCCCGGATCAGTCTGTCAAATTACCGGCATGAGGCTGCCCAGCGCGAGGGCCGATTCAATCGCCGTGAGACTATTGACCAGATAATCGATGTCTTGCGGCTCATGGAGTGCCGTGGGGACCAGCCGTAGGAGAGAAGTCCCCATTTTCACGGCGGGATAGGTGGCTGGGGCTCCCCAGATGCCGAATTTCTCCCGGAGTTGGTAAGCCCAGTAGAGGGCCCTTGTGCCTTCAGCGAGTACCGGGGTGATTGGTGATTGGGTCTCTCCCAGTCGAAAGCCGGCGTTGCGGAGCCTTTCTTGAAGGTGTCTCGTGTTTTGCCACAGTTTTGCTCGGCGGTCGTCGGCTTTTTCCAGAAGTTCCAGGGCCACGCTTGTGGCCTCGGTGACCACCAACGGTAGGGCCTTGGTGAAGATGTAGGTCGGGGCATGGTACCGGAGATAGGTGATCACCTCGTACGGGCCGGCGACGAAACCACCGATGGTGCCGAATGCCTTGCTGAATGTCCCCAGGTGGAGGTCCACTTCCTCCTGCACACCGAAGTGGAAGGGTGTTCCCCGACCCTGCGGGCCAAACACGCCGTTGCCGTGGGCATCGTCAACCAGCAGGCGAAAACCGTAGCGGCGGCGAAGATCCACGAGATCGGGAAGCGGCGCCACGTCCCCCTGCATGCTGTACACGCCGTCCACCACCACAACGCGACCACCCCGGGTCTGGGTTCGCTGGAGTAACGTTTCCAGATGGTTGGCGTCGTTGTGCCGAAAAACGCGGATGGTGGCGGCGGACGCCCTGGCCCCAAACTTGAGGGTGGCATGCGCAAACTCATCGATGAAAAGGACATCTTCAGGACCGCAAAGGGCCGCCAGGGTGCCCATCATGGCCAGCGCACCGGCCGAAAAAACGATGGCCGCCTGCGTCTGTTTGAATCGCGCGAGTTTATCTTCCAGCTCCAGGTGATGGGCCACAGTCCCCGTGAGCAGGCGCGACCCCATGGGCAATCCGATTCCGTATTCGGCCGCCACCTCTGCCGCCCGTTGCCGCACCGCCGGATGACTCGCCAAACCCAAATAGTCGTTGGAACCAAACTGGAGAATCCGTCTCCCGTCCACTTCCATCCAGGGGCCAGAATTGGCGGGAGGAGAAATGGCCGTGTAAACGGCCTCCGCCAGTTCGCGGTCGTCCATTTTGTCCTCCGTTCCCGCGAACGGATTCTCCAGGAACCGATAGCACTTTTGGAAGACGTCAGACACGTCAAATCCCCTTTGACCCGTGGAATCCCTGTACTCGCGGAATTCACCTTGCTTGGTCGAAATCATGGTCGTACCGCCACATTCACTATAGTGCAAGGAGCACCAAAATTCCACATTTTGTTCTAATGAACCATTTTTCTTATTTTGACAGGCACACGTTGCCGCCGGCCTGTATTACGTGTTTGGTGCACCCACGCAGACGGCGCGAGTCATACAATCGATTCCATTTGTTAGAATCGGCTGGAAATCCGTGGATTAAGTGCTCTATTTCCTAAAGACGTACGGGCAGGGTCACAGGATACGAGTCAATTACTGGAGGCTGAGAGAAGGCGTGGGAAGAGCCTGGCGAAGGCGATTCGCCCAGTAGCGCAAGGCTGCGGTGCCACGATACCGCGTTTCGACAGAAACCTTCCAGGCGTTTTGCGGGTGCGGACTTGAGATTAAGATCAGTTCGTTGGAAAAGGGGACTCCGAGGATTGCCAATCGCCCATGAGTGAGGCCTCGCGGCAGCATTCAAGAAACATCAATAGAATCCCAGCTCTTCGCGGGCTTCCTCGGACATGCGGTCGGGCGTCCAGGGCGGGCTCAAGACGACCTCCACGGTCACTTCGCCCACCTCCTCCCCGAGTTGTCTGAGCACGTCCTTAACATCCTGAACCATTTGCGGCCCGGAGGGGCATGCGGGGCTGGTCATCGTCATCTTCACGTGGATGTTCGATTTGCCGTTTTCCTCGGTGACCAGCACCTCGTAGATGAGCCCGAGGTTAACCAGATCAATCCCAATCTCGGGATCGCGCACCTGCTTGAGGGCTTCCCAGACGGTCTCTTCACGGATTGCCACGCCAGGTCCTCCACCAGTCAGGCCGATTCGTTCACTTCGATATACACATCCTCTCCCTGCACGACAACCTTGTGGGCGGTCACGCCCTTGACCGCCGGCATGGTTTTCGCATGACCCGTGCGGATGTCAAATTGGGCCCCGTGTCGCGGACAGATGATGGTGTAGCCCCGGAGCTCACCTTCGGCCAGCGGACCACCATCGTGGGTACACACATCGTCAATGGCCCAGAATGTCCCCGAGACGTGGAAAACGGCGATCATCCGACCGTTGACGTCGAACACCGCCTTGCCCGGATCGGGCAGATCGGAGACACGACACACTTTGACCAGCTCACCCATTCACGCGTCCTTTCGGAGTCAAAACTGCTATTACTTATCCCTCTTGTGTCCGCCTTCTCAACGGTCATTCGTCCCCCGCAGGACTGCCTCCAACGAGAAATCCGCCTGGGGGAAGACGGTGTGAGCGTGCTCGGCAGGTGGGAGCCGCTTCAATCGCGGCTCCGGTATTCGCGCACCCGTTGCTGAATGATATCCCCCAGGGCCTCCCGCACACTATCGATTGTGATACGGTCCAGCACCTGCTGGAAAAATCCCGTGACGACCAGGCGAGTTGCTTCCCGCCGGGTAAGCCCGCGGGTTTGTGCATAGAAGATTTCTTCCTCGTCCACGCGTCCGGCGGTGGCTCCGTGGGTACAGCGGACATCGTCCGCCAGAATCTCCAGTCCCGGAATGCAGTCCACCCGGGCAGTGTCGCTCAGCATGAGGTTATCGTTGCGCTGATACCCGTCCGAGCGAATGGCTCCCGGCTCCACCCGAATCATCCCCCGCCATACCAGGTGGGCATGGTCCTGGAGCGCTCCTTTGTACAGCAGGTCGCTTTTGGTCTGGGCCGTTTGGTGGTCCTGACGGGTATGGTAGGCCAGATGCTGCCGATCCTCGGCGAACATCACGCCGTTGACGATCGCTTCACTCTCCGGGCCATTGAGCACGACCTCCTGGTTGACCTTGGCCAGCCGGCCGCCGAGCGCCCCGAGGGTCCACTCCATGAACGCCCGTTCCGCCACCTCGGCCTTCTGCCTCGCAAAGTGGAAGGTTTTCTGGTTCCAGTTCTGAAAATTGACGTATCGCAATCTGGCCCCCGGCCGAACGAAAATCTCAATTCCTCCGCAGAAAAGGCCGTCTGCCGCGGGATCCAGGCTGGTGGTTTCGGTAACCACGGTGGCCTCGGCCTCTTCATCGACGACGATGAGCGTGTGGCCGACGTCGGCCTGGTTGGAGGCCAGGGCCGCCACGTGAAGGATTGGCTTCTCCACTTTCAGGCCGCGAGGGACGTAGATGAAGGTTCCCCCGGTCCAGAAAGCGGCATGGAGCGCGGAGAATTTGTCCGCACGCCAATCGAACAGAGTCCACAGGTGCTGGCGGATCAATTCCTCATGCGGCCCTGAGAGGGAATCCTCGAGACACTCAACGACCAAGCCCTTCCGAACGAGGTCGTCTTCCAGACTGCTGGAAATTTTGCGACCGTTGAGGGTCACAATCCGTCCGGCGGTTTCCAGACGCGGAGCAAGCGCCGACGGGATTTCGGGCAGAGGATCCGGAACCGGGGCCCAGCAGACGAAGTTTTCCAGACGGAAGATTCGCAGCTCTGTCCTCCGCCATTCTTCCATGCTGCGATTGGGCCAGGGGAGCTCCTGAAACGTCTGGAACGCCTGGGACCGGAACTCCCGGGACCACTCGGGCTGAGGGCGCGGCAGGATGACGTTCTGAAAACCCTCTGCGGTGAAATGCAAATCCTGTTTTAAATCGGGAAGAACCATAGCACTCGTGGAATCACAAAGGGAAATCTGACAGCTCACTGCAACAATGCTCGCCCGTCGCTCAGCCCACACTTCCCTCCATTTGCAGCGCGATCAGGCGATTCATTTCCACGGCGTATTCCATGGGAAGCTCTTTTACGAGCGGTTCAATGAAGCCCGCCACAATCATGGTGCTGGCTTCCGATTCGGTAAGACCCCGGCTGCACAGATAGAAGAGTTGCTCTTCCCCGATCTTGGAGACGCTCGCCTCGTGGCCGATCATGACGTCCTGTTCTTCCAGCTCGATATACGGATAGGTGTCGCTTCGGCTGTACGGATCGAGGATCAAAGCGTCGCACACGACATTGGACTTGGACTTTTTGGCGCCCCGCTCGATCTTGACAAGTCCGCGATAGCTGGAACGGCCACCGGCTTTCGAAATCGATTTGGAAACGATACGGCTGGACGTGTACGGCGCTGCGTGGATGACCTTGGATCCGGCATCCTGGTGCTGGCCCTTGCCGGCAAACGCCACCGAGAGGATTTCCGCCCGGGCACCGGGCTCCACCATGTACACGGCCGGATATTTCATGGTCAGTCGGCTTCCCAGATTGCCATCCACCCATTCCACGAGGGCATCGCCGTAGGCCACGGCGCGTTTGGTCACCAGGTTGTAGATGTTGTTGGCCCAGTTCTGGATGGTGGTGTATCGGACGCGTGCTCCCCGCTTGGCGATCACTTCCACCACTGCGGCGTGCAGACTCTCCGAGCTGTACATGGGAGCGGTGCACCCTTCCACATAATGGCAGGAAGCCCCTTCATCGACAATGATGAGCGTTCGCTCGAACTGACCCATCTGCGCTGCGTTGATGCGGAAATAGGCCTGGAGCGGATACTCGACGTGGACTCCCGGCGGGACATAGATGAAGGACCCACCGGACCACACCGCCGAGTTCAACGCGGCAAACTTGTTGTCCGTGGGCGGGATGACCGTCCCGAAATACTCGCGGACCAGGTCCGGATACTCGCGGACGGCCGTATCCATGTCGGTGAAGATCACGCCCCGCTTGGCGAGGTCTTCCCGCAAAGAGCCGTACACGACTTCGCTTTCGTACTGGGCCTTGACCCCTGCGAGGAATTTCTTCTCCGCCTCGGGAATACCCAGCCGATCAAACGTCTTCTTGATTTCTTCCGGCAATTCCTCCCAGGAATGGCCCTGACGCTCGGTCGGTTTGATGTAGTAGTAGATATCCTGGAAGTTCACATCGATGTGGCCGCCCCAGGTTGGCATGGGCTTCGATTCGAAGATCTCCAGCGCTTTGAGGCGAAATTCGCGCATCCACTGGGGTTCGTTCTTGATGGCGGAGATCTCCGCGACAATGTCGCGGTCGAGCCCCTTCCGGGCACGGTAAACATATCGCTCTTCGGCGCGGAAATCGTATTTATTGATTTCGCCGATGACGTCCACTTTGCTAGCCATAATATTTTCCTCCACATCAGGAGAGTTGGCAGCTTTCTTCGATTTCTGTCTCGATGATAGCCCGGCGCCTGCTCAAACGGCCTCTTTGCCCGCCATGGCGGCTTCTTCGGCGGCGATTTCTGGATATTTTTCGCGAAGCTGATCATACCCTTCGCGATGGAGTTTTTCCGCCAGCTCGGGGCCACCCGTCTCGACAATCCGGCCGGCCAGCATGACATGCGTGTAGTCCGGCGGATTGTGTTAG
>NZ_JACIYL010000980.1 GCF_014359955.1 Thermogutta sp.
GTTCGGCCTGGGTCTCACCCCGGGAGACAATCGCCTCTGAAGCGAGAACCACCGTGAGCGCAAAACAAATGACAGACCATCTTTTTCCCATGTGTCAAAACTCCAAAACATCGAAGTTGCCTGACGGTCGCAGAAACCGCTAGGTAGCTCATGATTTGCAATGCACTTCCGTATCTTCGAGTCGATGCCCCATAGCTGTCAATACGCGGCACATGCCCGATGGCTCTCGCTTGATTCTGAGCACTCAATAGCCAATAATGGTGGCCAAGTCAGGCACTTTTTTGGACCGGTGTCCGAGCCGGCGTTTGGTTGCCACCTCGAGTGCTTGAGCATGTGGAGGCGGGAGCCGCCCTATGAAGCTGAACCAACAATTGGTGAGCCATTTCAGAATACTCCGAATTGTCACAGCATTCTGTGCCCTCGTGCTGGGTGTCCGATGTCTCGGCCAACGCCCGCTTGTAGCCGCCGAGAATCGGCCTCTCCGAATCATCGTGTTTGGTGCCCATCCGGACGACTGCGAAATTCGGGCCGGTGGCGTGGCGGCACTTTGGGCAAAGGCCGGACATCAGGTCAAGTTTGTTTCAATGACAAATGGCGATATAGGACACTGGGCGATGGCTGGCGGTCCTCTCGCTCAGCGACGAACGGCGGAAGTTCAGGAAGCAGCCAGAATCCTGGGGGTCACAACCGAAGTGCTCGATATTCACGATGGGGAACTTCTGCCGACCCTGGAAAACCGGAAAACGATGACACGCCTCATCCGCCAGTGGCAGGCCGATATCGTAATTGGACACAGGCCGAATGATTATCATCCCGATCACCGTTACACGGGCGTCCTGATGCAGGACTCGGCTTACATGGTGGCCGTTCCCTTTTTCTGCCCCGACGTTCCTCCCCTCAAAAGAAATCCTGTGTTTCTGTACTCCTACGATAGTTTCCAGCGGCCAAATCCTTTTCGCCCCGATATTGTGGTGGCCATTGATGATGTCATTGAGCAAAAGCTCGATGCCTTACTTGCCATTGAGTCGCAGTTTATCGAAGGCGGGGCGCTAGGGTCGCCCGAGAGTGCACCCCGGACGGAGGCCGATCGGCAGAAGAAGCGGGAAGAGGTGCGTCAGGCTTTCCGCCTAAGATTTGCGCAAATTGCCGATAAGTGCCGCGATCGGTTGATCGAGTTATACGGACCGGAGAAGGGAAAAGCGATTAAATACGCGGAGGCGTTTGAAGTGTGTGAGTATGGTCGACAACCAAGTGAACGGGAAATCCGCGAACTGTTCCCGTTCATTTCGTCCCAACCCTGAACCGCGAAAAAAGGGGCCGTTAATCGCCCCGGACTTGCTGGGCGATCTCGTCGATTGACGAATGGGGCGGAAGTCCTGCGGGACTGACAAGCAGTCTCGTATGGGACGCGTCAGATCTTATCT
>NZ_JACIYL010000981.1 GCF_014359955.1 Thermogutta sp.
TCCCGGCCGAAGCTGACTCGGCTGGAAGGGCTGCCATGGGCGCCAGGCCGAGAAGCATCAGCGCCATAGCCAGATAAACCGGGCCGTGTAATGATCGGTTAATCATGGGGAAACTCCAGCTCGAGGAACCTCTCCACTTTGTGTCTGAGAGCTTCTGCCTGTGCTTCAGAAGAATTGCGTAACTGTTCCAGTAATTGACGCAGTTGCTTGTTTGTTTCCGCCCAGTGAACAGGGGTTGGATTATCCCTGTATTGTGTGACAATCTCGGTGAAACTCTTTTCTAAATCGGTCAGCGTGGCATTTGCCGGAAAGTTGTGGGGCTCCGTTGGAGCAGTGGCGGTCTGCGAAGCGGCTAGGTCTTCGGTGGTGACCGTTTCTGGCGGCGATTCAAATTGGGACAAGTCACTTCCCTGATTATCTGGCGTTCGGAGAACAAGCCATATTCCGAATATTAAAGCAGCCAGGGTCGATAACACGGTGACCGTGGCGAGGCCGATGGCCCAGTTTCCCACACGGCGGCGCACCGAACCTAGAAAATGCTGGCTGAGTGGGTTTTCCTGTAGAGCTTTCCGAACGTCATCGATAGTGGTCAGTTCGCCATGGATCATTTCTTCGAGGACAACCCAGATTCTTCTTGCGAGAGGAACGGAAGGGGGATTGGCCTGAGTCTCAGGAACGGTGTCCGGATCGGGAACATCGGGAGAGCTACCGAGGGCGTGCCTTCAATCGCGTTCACGGATGTCTCTGTAGCTCTCGGACGGAAAAGCCTCTCTTGTGGCAATGCCGAGCACCTTGGTTCAATGGCCTTCTAAATAGCGAAGATGTTTGGTATCGCCCACTCGTGATGTTTTGTCTCTGTCGACGGGCATGCGGCCGTGGGCACGGGCTTGTGAGGGCGCGAAATTCAGCCCAGAGGGACCCGCTTGTCGGGTCCGGCTTTCGACGTTCGATCGTCCACTCCGCTGCAGCGGGGACTGAAGTCCCGCGCGGAAAGCAGGGCTAAAGCCCCCCACTCCATGGAGTGCGGCGATTTATCGCCGCTTTTTGGTGAAGGCTTTAGCCTTCACAATCTCACCGTTAATCCGGATGAAAACGGAGTACCGGTCGGGGTGCAACCCGTTCCTCCAATCCATGCAATAGAAGGACGCGTTCCACGACGTCCATTCATGCCTTGTGAGGCGCGTCTTCCGGAGAGACCTGCTTGTCAGGTCCGCTCGCTCATGTTCGATCATCCATTCCATGTCTCCAGGCACGACAAGCGTGCCCCTCCGAAGGACGTTGCCCGCTTAGCGAACACGATAAGGCTTCACCGGTAGGGGCAATTCATGAATTGCCCCTACCTGGATCTGAATGTGCTGTACTTGCAATTCATGAATTGCCCCTATCGACATGCCGTTTTGCCCTGATGAACGTATTTT
>NZ_JACIYL010000982.1 GCF_014359955.1 Thermogutta sp.
TAAGACTTTCGGCTGACGAGTTGTGCAGTCACTCTCCCGACTGCCTCATTTTTGCAAAAAGAGCGTCTAACACGCGCTTCGCCCGGGCGTAAATGCCCGGGCAAGTGCTTTCTCGCGGGCCCGCTACGTTGAGCACACGGATCTTATGCAAGCGGAGCCACTCGATGATCCGCTGTGATAACTGCTCTGGATCGGTGATGCGCGCAAGATCCACCACGAGCAGAGGTTTGTTGTACCGCAAAGCGAGTATGGCCGTCAGGCGAGTCCCTCCCGTCAGGGACTCCCGCGTCAGGATGAGGGTGCCGTCAGAGTCCCGTACATTCCACTCGGTGCGGACCGCATACTCGGCTGTTGGGGTTTCAATCAACGGGTATATCTCGGCAATTGGACCGTCCTCCGCAAGTCGGCCGGCGGGACACCAGCCGCCGTGAGGGAGACTATTTTCCCGGGCGGCATCGAGGGCGGCCCGATCGACTCCCGTCTGACCTCCGCTGATGACCACGAAGGGGGCATGACTCCTCAGCCAGGGAGGGATAGGCCTTCGACAGCAGTCAGGCCTCTCCGATGGTTTCACCGAGTTCGCGTGAAGATCTGTTTCCATTGTATGCACGTGAGGCCCCTGCTGCTTGCAGTATTTAGAGTGACGCCTGTCCCGGAGGACTCGTGGATTTGCCGTCGCGTCAGGTGCTCACCGGCGCGGTAACAGGATAAGAGCCGAGAATCTCCAATCGTTGGGTCTTGCTTTTGAGGGCATTCAAAGCACGACGCACCCGCTGTTCGGACTCATGACCTTCCAGCTCCACGAAGAAGTAATAGGCTCCTCGGCATCCCGGGGCCGGAAAGGATTCGATCCATGTAAGATTGAGGCGATTCCGCTTGAAGACGTTCATCGCGTCAGCCAGGGCTCCCGGTTTGTGTTCGACCTGGAACATCAGGGCCGTCTTATCGTTGCCTGTTCTTGCGCACGTCTGATTTCCAATGATCGCAAAACGCGTCGTATTTCCCGGATTGTCTTCGATATTCTCGGCAAGTGGCGTCAATCCGTAAAACACACCAGCCTGAAGACTTGCTATGGCGGCTGCTCCCGGCTTCTCCGAAGCAAGTTGGGCTGCCGTTGAAGTGCTGGTCACCTCAATAAGGCGGGCGCCGGGGAGATGTTTGGCCAGCCAGTTCCGGCATTGGGACAGCGCCTGCGGACGGCTGTACACCTCCCGAATTTCAGAGCGCGGGCATTTCGCCAGCAGCGTGTGGTGAATTTCCAGCTCGACCTGGCCGCAAATCCGTGCCGGGGTGCGGATGAACATATCCAGCGTGTCGGCGATGCGGCCGTCCGTGGAATTTTCCAGGGGTACGATTCCGAACTGGGCATGACCCCGGAGCACCTCTTCAAAAACCGCTGCGATGCTCCCCACAGC
>NZ_JACIYL010000983.1 GCF_014359955.1 Thermogutta sp.
TGACCGCGGAAGATGCCCGCCGCAAACTGAAGTCCGTCTATCCCAAAATTATCCTGTGACGGAGCACTAGCTCGCCCATACGTTTCGTTGCCGCTGATCAAAAGATTGTTGCGGCGGGACGTTCCAGGGGGGACACTATCTCAGCGGAAACGGGCGCCAACAGCCTCGGTAGCCAGGGGACGTCAAGGGCGAACAAGGGGGCGGCTCCCACGGTCGGTGAAAAACCGTTACCATGTAAATTTCGCCACATGTCATTGTGCTAATTGCCCGAACGAGGCTCCGCTTCCAATCGGCCGCGAGCAGCCTGTCGGCGCAGTCTGGCATTCGCGTGTGTGGACCTCGTTCGGGCAAGCGGGTGCCGATTCTGACCGTCCTGTAAACATATTGGCCTGATGGGAAAGGAAACAGCATGGCTCACGAGGTGACCCTCATTACCGGCGATGGAACCGGGCCAGAATTGGCTGCAGCGGCTCGACGCTGTGTGGATGCTACGGGTGTCGAAATTCACTGGGATGTTCAGGAAGCCGGGGTGGATGTCATGGAAAGGACCGGCACCCCCCTTCCAGAGGCGACGATGGAAAGCATCCGGCGGACCCGGTGCGCTTTGAAGGCCCCGATCACAACGCCGGTGGGAACCGGATTCCGCAGCATCAATGTGTATCTTCGCCAGGAATTGGGGCTGTATGCTTGCGTGCGTCCATGCAAATACTATCCCGGAGTGCGGACGTTTTTCGAACGCGTGCCTGTGGACCTGGTGATCATTCGCGAGAATACGGAAGATCTCTACGCGGGTGTGGAATTCGAACGCGGCCAGCCTAATACTGCGGAACTGATCAGCACCATCAACCGCCTTTCTACCGACCGCAAAGTGAAGACCGGACCTGAAGAAACGGGCATCTCCATCAAACCCATCAGCGTTTCGGGGACCGAGCGTATCGTGCGGTTCGCCTTCCGGTATGCCCGGGAAAACAATCGCAAGAAGGTTACGGCCGTGCACAAGGCCAACATCATGAAATTCACCGACGGACTGTTCCTTGACGTGGCGCGGCGGGTCGCCCAGGAGTTTCCGGATATCGAATTTGAGGATCGCATTGTGGACAACATGTGCATGCAGCTCGTGCAAAAGCCGGAACTCTACGATGTGCTTGTCCTGCCCAATCTTTACGGGGACATCGTCAGTGACCTGGCAGCCGGGCTGGTAGGGGGACTTGGCGTAGCACCGGGGGCCAACATCGGAGAAAACGGCGCAGTCTTTGAGGCTACACATGGGAGCGCCCCCAAATACAAGGGGCTCAATAAGGTGAATCCCACCGCGCTCATTTTGTCCGCGGTTCTCATGCTCCGCTATTTGAATGAGAAGGAAGCGGCCGACCTGCTCGAACGGGCGGTGGCTGAGGTGATCCGCGAGGGGAAAT
>NZ_JACIYL010000984.1 GCF_014359955.1 Thermogutta sp.
AGTCGCGCAGTGGTTCGCTGAGGAAATGCGCTTTGAGATAGTTGGCGATTTCCGGCTGGAGGTGGTCTCCCGTTTGTGTCCACTCTTCCAGAAAATCGTGGAGTTTTTCAATCTGCACAAAGAGATGCTTGGCGGTTCTCAGTTCCGGTTTGGCTCCGGAAATCGTGCTGACGGGGTCGATAAGTTCGGTGGGGCTGTGGGTGTGTCCGCACTTATCGCAGCTATCACCATATTGATCGGGGGCGCGACAGGCCGGATTGGGGCAGGTGCCTTTCACGAATCGGTCGGCCAGAAAAACGCCCGCGACAGGGTCGAAAAGTTGGGTCACTTCTTTCTCGACCACCAGCCCGGCGGCCCGCAGCGCCTTCCAGAAGACGTGGCACATTTCCCGATTTTCCGGGCTGTGGGTGCTGCCATAGTTGTCGAATTCGATATCGAAGCCAGCAAAATCCCGGACATGGGCGGTGTACATCCGCTGGATGAACTCTTCCTCGGGAATTCCTTCCCGGCGCGCGGAGATCATGATGGCGGTGCCGTGCGTGTCGTCGGCACAGATGTAAATACACCGGTGACCGCGCAACTTTTGAAAACGCACCCAGATGTCCGTCTGGATGTACTCCACCAGATGACCGATGTGGATCGGCCCATTTGCGTAAGGTAAGGCGCTGGTTACGAGGATCCGTCTTGCCATTGCGTTCTCGCTTATTTCCGTGCCAGGAATGACGCAGGATGGGTGTTGCGGGCTTCACACGACCCAGAACCCGCATTGTATCCCCTGTCCCGCCATGGCGGGAGTGGGTTTTTGGCCAGACGCGCTACAAGCCGGGAAAGTGGTTTGTGGAAGAATGGAAGCGCCGAGGCAGAAAAACCACCGCTTTTCGGCGGTGGTCTGCCTGAAGGAGCGAACCCGATTCGGAGGGAGTCCGTCGGTTCAGGAAGTGGTGGCCGACTTTTTGGGGACGATGTCGATTTGCAGGGCGGGGTCGGCGGCCGGGACATACGTCGTCGGCAACCCCAGTTCCCGCCGCACAATATTGGTGCCCTGGGCGATCGCGGCGGCCTTGTAGAAGGCGATCTCTCGATTGCATCCCTGTCGCCCAAAGCCGCAGTCGCTGGTGATGACCAGTTTTTCCGGCGGGATGTATTTCAGCGCGCGACGAATCTCGGCGGCCACGTCTTCAGGACGGTCAGCCTGCAGAGTCCGGTGGCTCACCACCCCCACGGCAATCTTCTTGGGCAATCCTTTGCTCAGCGATCCGAAGAGCTCAATATCCTTGAAGTTGCGGTCCTTCATCTCGACCGTCCAGACGTCTCCCTTCGCCTCATACAGGTACATTTCCAGAGACGCCGCGTAACTTGTATCTTCCATGACCCGTTGCATGTTGGGATTACCCCAGCAGGTGTGGATCCAG
>NZ_JACIYL010000985.1 GCF_014359955.1 Thermogutta sp.
CCGCATGGACGTTAGCGGGAATCTTCTCACTAGGTCTGGCTGTGAGACTGATTGCGGTTTGTCTTTGGGGGTGGCGATTTGGCGGCGGATTCGTCTTCGGTGATAGCGAGAGCTACTGGCATCTTGCACGAGCTCTCGCACGGGGAGAGCCCTATCAGTACGGGGTCACCGGGGCCATTTTTCGTACGCCGGGATACCCGCTGCTCCTGGCCCCCCTGTTTCTCGCCTTTGATCATCCGCCCATCTGGCTGGCACGCGTCGAAGGTGCCGTGTTAGGCGCTGTGACCGCGGTGTTGGTCTGTGTGTGGGGAAAAGAGCTGTTTGGCAGACATGCGGGGATTCTGGCGGGAATTTTGGCGGCCCTGCACCCCGAATTGATCCTGGGATCCGTTCCCGTGTTGAGCGAAGCGGGCTTCGTGCCGGCGTGGGTACTGGGGATGTTTTTCTTCGCTCGCAGTTGCAGACAAACGGACCCCGGTCAAATCCGCGTTTGGCGATCTGCGTTCGGTGCCGGCGTCGCATTCGGGCTGGCCACATTGATGCGCCCCAGTGCCCTATTGTGGCTTCCGTTTCTGGCGGTCGTCCAGCTCCTGATATGGCGGCGTCTCCTGCCGTCCTGGCGGGGCTGGGCTGGCATTGTTGCGGGATTTGTGCTGGTCATGTCCCCGTGGTGGGTTCGTAACTACTGTTTGACGGGAAGGATCATTTTGACGACCACTCAAGTGGGGGCAAGCCTCTACGATGGCTGGAACCCGCGGGCCGACGGCAGCAGTAACATGGATTTCGTGCCTGAGAAATTACGGGAGGTGCAACGCAGATATCCTGATGCTGATCCCCTCTTCTGGGAGTTGGAGCTGGACCGCCAACTGAAACGCGAGGCCGTGAGGTGGGCAATCGAGAATCCTGCAACTGTCCTCTGGCTCGCATTCGTAAAGTTTCGTCGCTTCTGGAATGTTGTGCCCAACGATCCGGGTTTCAACGTCTTTCCGGTGAATTTGACGATGGCGCTTACCGCCGTGGCGACCTTCGCTCTGGCGATTGTGGGCGCGCTCCGGGGCTTCAGACACCCTGTGGTATTGATGACGTGTATCTTGCCGGCCGTCTATTTCACGCTTTTGCATGTGGTTTTTGTGTCTTCGCTGCGATATCGCATGCCGGTGGTGCCAGGACTGATCGTTTTGGCAAGCGCCGCGTTGGTACCACGGCTGTGTCTGCCCCTGGGCAATAAAGATGCTTAGCTCAATTAGAATGGCCGCGAAGGGGGAGGATGAGAGATGCGATGGAAGCAGGAATTAACGAGCGGGAAGGTGAACAACGTGGTGTGAAACAATTAACTCCATTTACGCCACAGGGAAACGCCCAACGTTGCTTTGGAAAAAACGAGGGCTGTTCCATGTGGCGAAA
>NZ_JACIYL010000986.1 GCF_014359955.1 Thermogutta sp.
CCGTGCGGCCGAGCCCGCCAAACCAGAGATGGCACTCGCGCCGACTCCCCAGACGGAAAGGGCTGCACCCGGTGCGATGGCCCCCGCTCCTCATCCCGTCGAAACGCACTCCGGTGGCGCGATCACATCCGTCCCTGGTGGGGGAAGTGCCTCCCCTGTTGCCCCGCTGGTGATCGAGGGCATCCGGCCTGTCAGTCCCTCTGATCGGGCTGATCGAGCACGGATCGCCACGGCGTCCCCCTCAAAGGAGACATTGACGGCGGAAATTCGTTGCCGGTTGGCCCCCGATGCTCCCCTTCAGACACTCGTGGAACGGGTGGTCGCACGCCACGAGTCCACACCGGAAACCGCCGCCACCGGCAATCCCTGGGAATTCGCTGGCCACCTCCAGCGCGGTCCGGGGGGTGACCAGTTCGTGGCCTCCGGCGAACGGAGTGGGCTGCCGCCGGGGATTCGCCTCGAGCTGAGCCGCGAAGACGACCAGCAGGTCGCTGTGCTTGAATTCTCAGCCACGGAGCCACAGCTCCAGGCCATGCTCGATGAACTCTCGGCGAACCGAGCCTGGGTCAAAGAGGTCCAATTGCCCGAGTCACTGGCAACGCTCGCCCATTCTCCTGCGCCAGCGGCGCGGAAACCAGCGGCTCCTGGTCCGATTGCTGAGACCGAATCCATGTCAAAATCGGCCACGGCCATGTACGGCACCCAACAAAGGGCCGTGGTTCCCGAAACCCGACAGCCAGCCGCTGAAGCAGAGGTAACCCATCAGGAAAGCCTTCAGCGGCAAGCCCCGCCCGCTGCGGCAGCCGCTCAGGTGGAAGGGCAACCGACTCCACCCTCCGGTGAAATTCCGAAGTCAGAGACAAAGAAATATCGCATCCGCCTCGTTCTGGTCAGGCCAATCGACAACGGCAATCCGGCCGCAAGCGAAAATACTGCACCGGAAGGCGAACCAGCCCATCCTCAAGACTCACGGGGAGATTCGCGACCTGCCCAATCTTCCCCCACCAAATAGAAGCATGGTGAAAAGCGTCTCACCGATCTCCGCTCTGGCAAGCCCCCTATCAGTTCCAGCCGTCGTTCTTTCGCCCACTTCTGCGTTTTTCAAGGGGTGTAAGGCGATCATTGAGTCGGCTGATGCCCAGCTTAATGGCCATCCGCGTGACGAGTGGTAATTTATTGACTCCCAGCTTTTTCATCGCGTTCGATTTGTGATTGTCCACAGTGCTGGGGGCCAGCTTGAGGATGGCGGCTGCCTCTTTGACTGAACAGCCCAGGCTGATCAGTCGGATCACCTGTCTTTCCCGCGGCGTCAGATCTTTCGCCCGGACAGCAGTCGGACGCTTTTTCGCTTGCGTTTTTTTCTTCGCCATGGTTGTTCCCTCGGCCAACGGTACCAGTAAAAG
>NZ_JACIYL010000987.1 GCF_014359955.1 Thermogutta sp.
AAGAAACTAGTGCCTGGTCACCGGACGGCCCACCGGTCCATCCACCTCTGGGAAACTGGATTCTCGGGTGGTTCCACTGGATGTTTGATCCAGCTCCACAGGAGCTTTCACAACTGGCCATCACACCGGCACGGTTTGGCACCGCTGTGTGTTTCGGCATTTTGGTGTTTCTCGTGTGTTGGGCAGGAATCCACCGGTACGGGCCGATCGGGGGAGTGGCGGCGGGGTGTTCTCTTGCTCTTATGCCCCGACTGTTTGGACACGCTCATCTGGCCGCCCTCGACGCCATCACCGTACTGATGTGCACGGCCACGGTCCTGGCCGTCGTTGCGGCGGAGCGGAGCGGGCGGTGGTGGGCGTTTGCGCTGGCGGGTTGCGTTTGGGGACTGGCCCTGTTGACGCGTTTCCACGGATTGCTCTGCGGCCCCCCCGTTTTGCTCTGGATTTTCTGGCAACGACGCTCAAAGGGCATCATCCCTGCCCTGTGCTGGCTGACGAGCGGGCTTTTGATTTTCTACGTCGGCTGGCCGTGGTTATGGTTCGACACGCTCCAGCACCTCGGGCTGTACCTCTCAACAAGCACGCAGCGGACCCCCATTCACGTTTTCTATCTTGGCCGGGTATGGGACGATACCCTTGTTCCCAGACATTACGCCTGGGTGATGTTTCTCGTGACGATGCCGGTTGGTTTACTCGTCGCCGGTGGTGTGGCGATCTTTTCGAAATGGTGTTTTCGGACGCCTGAAGGCAACACCTCGACCTCCGTGCCCCGAATGGATGCCGCCGATTTCCTTTTTTTGGGCACGCTCGTGTTCTTCCTGGCTATTTTTACAGCACCCAGAGTGCCCGTGTACGATGGCGTTCGACTCTTTCTTCCGGCGTATTCCATGTGGGCCTTGCTGGTGGGCAGGGGCACCCAGTTGATCTGGGAATGGATCTCGCGGATGAAATGGCTCGCTGTCCGTTATGGCCCGCACTTTGTGCTGGGCAGCTTCTTTGCGCTTCAGGCGGTCGGCGTGGTGGCGTTTAGACCAGTTTGGTTGAGCTACTACAATCTGCTGGTGGGTGGACTGGCCGGCGCCGAGCGGCTGGGATTCGAAGTGAATTACTGGGGCGACGCCCTCACGGAACCGCTGTTGGCTGCTGCCGCTCACCGCACCGAGAAAGGAGAAACGCTCGTGTTTGGGCCCAGTCTGGCGCCCTATCAGGCAGCCGGAATCCTGCTCGGCTCACCTTCCCTGGCGTAGAAAGAGATTGTCGTGGTAGGCTGGCCAGCAGGGGCGAAGACACCACCCAAAAATGCCAGGTGGATGGTCATTTATCATCGCCGAGCAGACCTTGATCAAATTCCCGAGCCAGTGCGCCAACGGCCAGTCGTCAGTGAACTTGCCTGCCAG
>NZ_JACIYL010000988.1 GCF_014359955.1 Thermogutta sp.
GCAAATTCGCAAATTCGCGCATGCATTTGGCATCGCGTTCCAAATCCAGAATGACCTCAGCGACTGGGAAGCCGAGGAGGACAACAAAAAATTGCTCGGTACGGATTTGCTTTCCCGGCGGCCGACATTGTTTTGGGCACTCGGCTGGCACTTGTTGGGGGCACGGTTTGCAGACATGATGGTAGCCCCCCCTGACGCAGACCATCAGGCGATGGTCGAAAGAATTTACGGAGTTCGGGCGGAATTCGAGCGTTGCGGGGTTTTCGCGGCAGCCGAAAAAATCTTTCGCAAAGAAAGAGAGCGAGCATTGGCACTGGTTGGTACGATTCCCCATGACGAGGTTCGCCATTTCCTGGTGTATCTCACGGAGGCGGTCCTCAGGACGGGCAGGGTGTGAACGTCTCATAATGACCAGTCTCGGTGGGAATATCGTCAGCTTTTGGACAGAAACGACTTCAACGCTGCGAACAAGCGATGTTTTTCAACTTGCCAGGGATTCCGCTGGGAATATTCACCGCCGTTCAAAAGCTGCCGCCGTCTTTTCTGGCCGTTCATCGCGATTGGCTTGGACAACATCAGCAAGACGACGGGGGGTTCCCCGGCCGCAACCCGGGTTCAAGTCTCTATTATTCGGCTTTCGCTGCGCGACTTCTCGCATTGATCGGGTGTTCTCACGCTTCCCAGTGGCAACGGCTGGTGGGCTACCTGAAAAGACAGCTTGACGATGACGGCTCGGTGAAAAGTCTGGTCGATCTCGATTCCGCCGTGACGCTGTACGCCCTGGCTACGATTTTCGCGGATGAGGATCTCTCGGATGTGGGGAGAGCAATTTGCGAAATTTGCCGGTCGCTTTTGAATTCCTTGCAGCGCGACGATGGAGGCTTTGCCAAAGCTTCGCAAAGTGCGGCGGGAAGTACCTATCACACATTTCTCGCCATCATGGTAGCGCGTCTTCTGGAGCTTCCTCTTCCCGATCAGGACGCGTTGACCCGGTTCTTCGCGGCACGTCAGCGGCCGGACGGTGGCTTTGTGGAGTTGCCGTTTCTGCGAAACTCCGGCACAAACCCGACAGCCGCCGCTGTGATTGCCCTGGGCCAGCTCGAAGGATTGGCGGCGGTCGATCTTGATGGTGTGCGTCGCTTTTTTGCCTCTGTCCGGAGACCGGACGGGGGCTGGGCCGCGTCGGCCCATGTTGGCGAAAGCGATCTGCTCAGCACCTGTTCCACCCTGATAAGCCTCAGCTACCTTCGGGAGAAGGATTCTCAATTTGACCTGAATGAGACGGAAAACTATTGCCTTTCTCTGGCGAATGTGTCTGGGGGATTCTTCGGACATTCCAGGGATGATCAATGTGATGTAGAGTACACTTTTTACGGAATCCTCAGTCTGGCGGCCCT
>NZ_JACIYL010000989.1 GCF_014359955.1 Thermogutta sp.
TCTCAGGGAACGCCAATCAGCAGCGGTGCAGCTTAACAGCATTGCTTCTGCCGCGAAACCGGCCGGATTATGACCGTCCAACACAGTCAAAAATCGCAAAGACGCCGATCCGGGCCCGATTCTTTGCCAAGTGTGATGCACGCTCGTGCAACGTCCTGCGTGTCCCTGGGCCAACAGATTTTCAGGCGTACTTGATGCCGCAGGCTGCCTGGGCGCGAGCCAGTACCTCCGCCGCCTTTTTACGTGCCATCGCCGCACCGTCTCCCAGGACTTCCCGAACAAACTGCGGCTTCGCCTCCAATTCCTTACGATACTCGCGAGCCTCTGCAAAGTATTTTTCGGCTGCATCAGCCAGGGCCTGCTTGACCTCCCCGTAACCGAATCCGCCCGCGCGGTAACGTGCCGCCATGGCTTCGCGCTCTTTTTCCCCCACAAATAACGAATATAACTGGAAAAGGTGATCTGTTTCCGGATCTTTCGGTTCGTGTATCGGACGCGAGTCCGTAACGATTCTCATGATCGTTTTGCGAACCACCTTGGGATCGTCAAAAATGCCTATCGTGTTGTTGTAACTCTTGGACATCTTTTCGCCATCAGTTCCTGGAACCCGAGCGGCGTTCTCCATGATTTTGGCGCGCGGCATCACGAAGACTGCGCCATAAAGATGGTTGAAGCTTCCCGCAATATCCCGACACACTTCAATGTGCTGAATCTGGTCTTCACCCACCGGGACGGTGTCCGCATCGTAGGCGAGAATGTCGGCCGCCATCAACACCGGATAAGTAAACAGCCCGGCATCGGCCGGAAGTCCCTTAGCTTTCTTGTCCTTGTACGCGTGACACCGCTCGAGGAGTCCCATTGGGGTGCAGGTCATGAGCAGCCAGCAAAGCTGGGAGACTTCCGGGACATCGGACTGAACAAACAGCGTGGCCCGGTCCGGATTGATTCCCAAAGCCAGCAGGTCGATTGCAGCATCGATGGTGTTCCGCCGCAAAACCTCAGGATCACGGACCGTCGTCAGCGCGTGGAGATTGGCAATGAAATAGTACGAGGCATCCGCCTGGTCCTGGAGTTCAACGTATTGCTTAATGGCGCCGAAATAATTCCCCCAATGAAATCGACCGGTCGGTTGAATGCCAGAAACGACGATCATATCTCCTAACCTGTCTTTCTCCGCGAGTGTCAATCTATTCCCGGTGGCGAAACTCCCTGCGTTCTCCGAGCACGCTCACCAACACGCTTCTTCTTCACCATTTTCCCCGTCAC
The DNA here is from genome assembly GCF_014359955.1 of Thermogutta sp. Taxonomy (GTDB): domain Bacteria; phylum Planctomycetota; class Planctomycetia; order Pirellulales; family Thermoguttaceae; genus Thermogutta. The sequence continues at coordinate 1,267 of NZ_JACIYL010000989.1, forward strand.
CGGCTTCGATAAAAAGCCCGGAGCCCATGGATATGAAAAGCCTCGGTGTCCCGAGGGCCGAACAAGCCCCTAACACCGGATTTCACATGTTACGCTTGAGCCGACAAACGTGCCCACGATCTCCCGC
>NZ_JACIYL010000099.1 GCF_014359955.1 Thermogutta sp.
ACCACATGAAACTGAGACTGCGTCTCAAGTCGTTTGTGTACATCAGATATACGTTCAACTTTGAGGAGGAAAAGCACTATGCGTCTTAGACGTGCCACATCGCTTCGTGCTGGGTTCACGCTCGTGGAGTTGCTGGTGGTCATCGCGATTGTATCCATCCTGGTGGGGCTACTCCTTCCCGCGGTCCAGATGGCTCGGGAGTCTGCCCGCAGTGCTCAGTGTCGCAGTCACCTGCGCCAAATCGGGATTGCGGTTCATCATTACGCCAATCTCCACGACGGGGTGATGCCCTTCCACGTAGGAGAGGGCGACCTCACCGATCTGAGCCAATCGGCCGTAGAGGCCCTGTTGCCGTTCTGCGAGAACAATCGCGCCATTTTCGCGTGCCCCGGCGATGTGGGCACCGTGGAGGATTCCACCCCGTTCTTTAAGTCGCTGGGAACCAGTTACAAGCTGGAAGGCCGCGCCTTCAGCCAGCGATTCCTCCCTGAGCGGATCGTGATGGAATACGACAAAAAGACCGGCACATGGAAACCCAAGAAGAAAGAAGCCAAGCCGTGGTTTGTTCGCCGTCTGGACGACCACATTCAGGGTTATGACACCAAGAAGGCGGCTGAGGGTAAGGAACTGAAACCGGAGGACCGGGTCCAGTCCCATCAAATCCAACTGGCCCGCGATCTCTTTGAACCCTGGAAAGCTGGGGAAATCAAGTCTTTTCCACTCAGAGGCGTATTTACCGTCCAGCCATTTCATACAGGACACATGAACGTGCTCTTCGTGGACGGACACGTGGTTACGGTGGGCAGTAAAACTGAGTGGGAACTCCTTCGTGGGAAAGATCCCAACATCAAAGACGACTGACTCGCCGCCGAAGATGGCTTGCTGCGGGGAAGCCTTGATTCCGCCTCTTCGGGCGTCGTGGGCTGTGTCCGTACCGATGATCCCGAGACCACACCTCAATTCCAAACAGTCGAACATCGAGGAACACCAGAGAACATGTTCGCCTTTATTCGCGCACTTTCACGACCGCTGCGGCAGTTCCACCGGTGGGTCGGACTCGCCCTGATGATTCCTCTGTTGGCTGTGGCGGTCACGGGAGTTCTTCTGGTCCATCCGAAATGGTACGAGGCGCCTAAGATGGAAGACCTCCCACCGACGCCACCTCCGACCCAAGCGACGGCTCAAGTGATTGCCACCGCTCTCGATCACGCTGGAAAGCTCGACGGATTCCAAATCAAGCAGATCGACGTCCGCTTTCACCCGACGCTAGGCTGGTTTGTCGCCATCAAGGGCGTGGATCGTTCCACCGCTGGGGAGCGTCAGTATGTCCATCCGGTGCGCACTGGTGCGATTCAAACAGCGGAAAAAGCGGTGCGGCAGACTGTTCTCTCTGCAACCCCACCCAAACCGGGCCTAAAAAAATTCTTTAAAGACCTGCACACGGGAGAAATCTTTGGCAAAGAATGGGCATGGATCTGGGCGGATGTCGTGGGTGTTTCTTTAGCGTTTCTGGCCTGTTCCGGCTTGGTTATTTATCTGCCAATCTTCTGGGCCAAGCGGAAGCGGAACGCCACACCTGTGTTACCCCGGGAGGTTCAGCCCACCGATTCCAGTATGTCGAATAAACAACGGGACCACGTTCCATGCGCGCCTTAGGTTGGATAGCCGTAACGATTTTATTCCTTTTGTGTGTCTGGACCCTCTGGCCGAGAGCGACCAACGTTGAACTTTCGGAGGAAGTCATCCGTCAAACTGTCGAGAAAATCCGTCAAACGGCCGAGGTACACTGGCCAGAGGAGTTGGCCAGGCTGGAGGACGGACTACCGACACCAACGGCTCAGGTGATGCTGGTGCAGGGCGTACCTGGCGAGCTTGCACTCGTGTTGGCTGTGCCAACGGACAGCTCGGAAGACGAACAGTCCTCTCACTGGCGACTCCCATGGCCGAAGCTCAGCAGCCTGCTTGCAGAGGGTCCAACCCACCCAGTTCAAGTCTCCGAATCACGCCACGGCATCCGCTATGTCCACCACGTCTTCCCAGTGGCTGCGGAACAGCAGCAATATCTCGTGGTGACAGGGCTCGCCCCTTCCACCGGTTCACGGTTGTGGGGCTGGCTCGGTCTTCTCATCGCGGTGGCCATTGGTGTCGCACTTTTGTTCGTTCGCGAAAACTGAGAGATGCTCCGCCGCCGGACGTACGGCAATCGGGCTGGTTGCGTCCATCCTTTGTGCCCTTGTCCATTTCAGGTAGTTTGGGGAATCTCGGCCATGGCTTGAATCGCCGAGACGGGCACACCGAACAGAATTGCGTCCGCGAATTGTCTCATCGCTTCGGCAGTTCGATGCGAACACCGAGCACATCGAGAAATCGCGCGAGCCAGACGGGATGGGCCGGCCAGGCAGGGGCGGTCACGAGATTCCCGTCCACATAGGCCTGGTCCAGATCGACCTGCACGTACGTGGCTCCGGCATTGGCAATATCCGGAGCAACGGCCGGATAGCAGGTACAGATCTTTCCCTTGAGCACGCCCGCCGCGGTGAGGAGCTGCGGCCCGTGGCAGATCGCGGCGATCGGCTTGCCCGCCTCGGCAAAATGACGGATGATTTCGATGACGCGTTTGTTCAGACGAAGGTACTCCGGAGCCCGCCCGCCGGGAATGCAAAGGGCGTCGTAGTCCTCCGGCCGAATTTTGTCGAAATCGGCGTTCAGCGTGAAATTATGGCCGCGGAGCTCGCAATAGGTCTGGGCACCGTCGAAGTCATGCACGGCCGTGCGGACTTGTTCTCCGGCCGCCTTGCCGGGACAGACGGCATGCACCGTCAGCCCCACCATCTGAAGCGCCTGAAACGGCACCATGACTTCGTAGTCTTCCACATAGTCACCAACGAGCATCAAGATCTTCATAGAATCGACCTCCTCAGGGGTTTTCTCGTTTCACCCAGTTTTCGTTTTTTATCAACCTTCGATCAATTCACGGCTATCACCAGCATTTCAAGGGGCCCAAAGCATTGTCCTGTGCTCCGGCTTGGAAGCCACGAAGCAACATCGGCATTCCCCCGCGTTCCATTGGCCCGACCGTCCCAGGGCCTGAATTCGGAAGTGCTGCCCCCGGTGCATCCGGCCACGGGGAAATCGCGGAGGCTCAGTCTTCGTCGCTGGTTTGCCTTTTTGCCCTTTTAGTGCCCATTATCGCGGAGGAGCCGCACGAAACAAGACTTGCTTCGGGCTGATATCTTCCTGGTGGCGGCATCCATCGACCATCATTAAACCCGCTTCCGGTAGGGGCCATTCATGAATTGCCGCTGCCAAACTCACCGGTATGTGCTCTACAAATTAATTGACTTGCCGCGAGAGACCACGGCGATCTATTCATCGCCATGAATCGCCCCGACCACACGTCCAGGTTGTGGCATCTTGCGCTTTTGGCACAAAAGGGGGGATGGGTCATGCACCGGGGGTGTTGCAGTCATCAGGAAAATGGCCCAAAATACCAAACATTACTTCGCCATCAGATGTGGTTATGGCGTGGCAGGTTAGATCGTCACGGTGTCTTGTGTCGACAGTTTGTTAAGGTAAGGAGTGAATCATGGCGCGACCAGTCACGATGTTCACGGGCCAGTGGGCTGATCTTCCCCTGGAAACTCTTCTTCAGAAGGTGAAGGAGTTCGGGTACGACGGCGTCGAGCTGGCATGTTGGGGTGATCATTTTGAAGTCCGCAAGGCACTCGAGGACGATGAGTACTGCGCCAAGAAGCGCGAGCTACTGGCCAAATATGGCATGCAGGTCTTCGCGATCAGCAACCACCTCGTAGGGCAGGCCGTTCTGGATAACATCGATCTGCGTCACAAAGCGATTCTGCCCGACTATGTATGGGGAGATGGGGATCCGGCCGGGGTCAATCAGCGTGCCGCCGATGAATTGAAGGACACCGCTCGGGCGGCGCAGAAGTTCGGCGTGAGCATCGTGAATGGTTTCACGGGTTCCAGCATCTGGCATCTTCTCTATTCGTTCCCGCCGGTCCCGCCGGACATGATTGAGGAAGGCTATCGCCTCCTCGCCGAGCGGTTCATTCCCATTCTGGATGTCTTCGAAGAGTGCGGCGTCAAATTCGCGTTGGAAGTCCATCCCACCGAGATCGCGTTCGACCTGTACACCGCGGAGCGAACGCTGGAAGCCCTCAAGGGACATCCCGCGTTCGGTTTCAATTTCGATCCCAGCCACCTCATCTGGCAGGGCGTGGATCCGGTCCAGTTCATCCGGTACTTTCCGGACCGGATTTTCCACGTCCACATGAAAGACGCAATCGTCAAGCGTGACGGGAAAGGCGGGATTCTGGGCAGCCACCTCAATTTCGGCGACCCGCGCCGGGCCTGGGATTTCCGCTCGCTGGGCCATGGAAGCGTGGACTTTGAGGAAATCATCCGGGCCCTCAACGATATCGGCTATCAGGGACCGCTCTCAGTGGAATGGGAAGACAGCGGCATGGACCGCGAATTCGGCGCGAAGGAAGCCTGCGAGTTCGTCCGTCGAATCGACTTCCCGCCCAGCCAGGTGGCCTTCGACGCGGCCTTCGACAAAACGGAGCAGGCCAAAAAGGGCTGAACATTGCCCTTGTGCCCGGATAATCGCTCAATAGTCCGACGAATCAGCGGGTGAGTCGGATGCGTCAGAAAAGCTTATCGCCATCGACACGGTTCCCGGACCGTGTCGATTTTTTTCGGGGAATCTGTTTTGCTCCGATAAAGACAACAAAGAGAACGGTAGGAATGTGCTCACGATGATTCTCTACTGCATTCGACATGGAGAAAGCACCTACAATTCGGAAGGCCGCGTCCAGGGACAGTCTGATGTACCGCTCTCTGATCTGGGACGGCGACAGGGCGAAGCCGTGGCCGAAGCACTGGCGGAAGTGGGGTTGGAGGTCATTTTCAGCAGTCCTCTTCGCCGTGCTTACGAGACAGCAGAAATCATCGCCCGCCGAACAGGCGCTCCGATTCGCACCGATCCCCGCCTGAAAGAGATCAATGCCGGGATCTTCCAGGACCGGTTGCGGAGCGAGTTGGTCGCCCAGTTTCCCGAAGAATACCGCCGCTGGATTTCCGGCGATCCGGACTTCGCGATCCCGGGTGGAGAATCGCGCCGCCAGCTCGCCGAAAGGGGAGTTGCTGCCTTCCGCGATATGATCGCTTCCGGGTACGAGCGCGTGGCGGTCGTCGCCCACGGAAGGTTGCTTGTGGTCACACTCAAATCTCTCCTTGATTCCTCGGACGCGGGCAAGCTCCCAGCGGCCCTTCAAAATGCGTCCATCACCACAGTGGAGGCGGACCCGACCACAGGACAAATGCGGCTGATTGCTGCCGACGACGTGCATCATCTGGAAGGTGTCGGACTGAGTGGAAGCGGTGATTTGTAATGCCAGGTCAAGCGGCGAAACGTGAACACCAAAAGCACGCCGATTTGCGTCACTTTGCCACAATGGGCCCGGCGCCACGCAGCGGCTCCCGGGTTTACAGGGGTGCCTCCGCGGATTCATAATGGGCTACCGAGTGTGAAGGACCACGCTCTGGTCGCGCAACCACCGCAGTGATCTCTGGTTTCGCCGGCAGGTCGTCGTTGGTGATCATCGCGGGCGCGCCGCTTGTTTAACCACACGACGAGAAACCGCACCCGTACTGAGTGGGTGAGTCGGCATCAAGCGAGCGTTGTAACTCGACAAACCTATGGGGGAATCACGCTATGAAATCGCGAGTTGCTTTGGGTGTCGTTGCGTGGATCCTGGCTGGTGCACTCAGTGCGAGCAGGGCCGAGATTCCGGCCTCCGAGCGGTTGCCGAATATCATTTTCGTACTGGCCGACGACCTCGGATACGGCGACCTGGGTTGCTATGGTCAACAAATCATCCAGACGCCGGAGCTGGATCGCATGGCCGCGGAGGGAATGCGTTTCACACAGTTTTACGCCGGCTCGACGGTGTGCGCACCATCGCGCTGCGTCCTGATGGTGGGTCAGCACACAGGACACTGTTCCGTTCGGGGAAATGCGCCTGCCAATCAGCGTGCGAACCAGTCGCTTCGTGAAGACGATATCACGATCGCCGAGCTCCTCAAATCCCGGGGATACCAAACGGCGCTTATTGGGAAGTGGGGACTGGGCGAGGTCGAGGAGCCGGGACATCCCCTGCGAAAAGGTTTTGATTACTTCTTTGGCTATCTCAACCAGGGGCATGCGCACAACTACTACCCTGAGTTCTTGTGGAGAAACTGGGGCAAAGTCATGTTGCGAAACGAGGTTGTCGCAGTGAAGGCCAATTACGGCAGCGACTTCACACCCGGCTACGCCACCAAAAAAGTGGATTACTCACATGATTTATTCACTGAAGATGCTTTGCGCTGGGTCGAGGAACACAAAGAAAAACCGTTCTTCCTGTATCTCGCTTACACGATTCCCCACGCCAACAATGAGGCGACTCGGGCCACAGGGAACGGAGCGGAAGTTCCCGACTTCGGCATTTATGCCGATCGCGACTGGCCCGATCAGGACAAAGGACAGGCTGCCATGATCAGCCGCATGGACCGTGATGTCGGCCGTCTGTTGCGCAAACTCCGCGAACTCGGCATTGCCGACCGGACCCTGGTGATGTTCTCGTCAGACAATGGGCCGCATAACGAGGCCGGGCATAACGTGCAGCGGTTCCGCCCGAGTGGTCCCCTGCGGGGAATGAAACGGGACCTCTATGAAGGCGGCATTCGGGTTCCGTTCATTGCCTGGTGGCCAGGCAAGGTTCCCGCCGGAACGGTATCGGACCACGTGGCGTATTTCGGTGATGTGATGGCCACCCTGTGTGAACTAACGGGAGCGGATCTGCCCCCTAACCGAGACTCCATAAGCTTTTTGCCAACCCTGCTCGGCAAGCCTTTTGAGCAAAAGCAGCATGATTATCTGTATTGGGAGTTTTACGAAAGAGGCTCCGCCCAGGCCGTGCGTTTTGGAAACTGGAAAGCCATCCGCAAGCCGATGCTGACTGGTGAGATCGAGCTCTACAACCTGGCTGACGACCTGGGCGAAACGAAAAACGTCGCGGCCGAGCATCCCGACATTGTGGAAAAAGCACGGCAATTGATGGATGAAGCCCACAGACCGGACCCCCGCTGGCAGGTGCCAGCGCCCAAAGCAGTTCCGCCACGTCCATCGGACGCCCGGTGAGGGTGTCCGCGACTCCGTGGGGAAACAGCGAACCAGCGTGGTTGGAATGCTCCGGCGAGCTACCTCGGCGGTTTACGGAGGGGTTCTACCAGAACCGACGCCGAAAGCGGACAGGATGCCCTGCGGATGATCTCCGTGATCTGCCGGACCGTGTGCTTGGGTGTGCGATCTTTCACACACCAAAGCCAGGCTTCATCGCTGGCACGAAGAAGTTTTGACAAAAAATTCTCGTTCCCCAACGGTGAGTAAACGAGCGTAAGTCCGTACCGCTGGCGACAGCCGTCGAAAAGACGGCGACACTCGAGCCAGGCGGGCAACGAGGCCGGAACCGTTCCTGCCGGTAAAAATGAGACGCGACGGTCTTTCAGAAGGGCCTCGTCAGGGAGTGTTCCTCGGGCCAGGAGGCTGCCCAGCCCGGTGGACGCGTTGACTGTCACCCTTCTGGTCAGCGTGCCATTGAGTATGTCCGCGTCGATCACCAGGACGGACTCATCGCTTTTTTCAGCAACCTCGGCCGCCAGTCCCAAGATGACTCCTGGATCGAGGCTCTCGTCCATCAGGTGGACGCTCACCCAGCCCGTCTTTTGCGCTTTCCAACCCAGTGCCAGGATGAGGACATCCACCACGTCCTGAAGATGATGACCGTATTGCTGCCGAAAAACACGGAGCTCGCGAAGGGATTGTTGTTCCCGTCGCGTGTCGGACTGAGCCGTCTTCATCCCCGCCTGCCGGGGAGCACTTTCCGCCGAGCCGCGAACGTGCGCTTCGTCCCGTCGCCATACCCGGATCGTTTCGCCCGGAGTTTCCGCTGCCGCATGCGACGGCGCCGCCTTCGACCTGCCCCCCGCGGAAGAAGCGTGTCCCGAAAACGGGATTGTGTGCGGTGCCCCGTCGCGCTCCCTCTCGAGTTGTTCGAGGGCGTCAACGATTCTCGCTGTGGGCTTTTCAGTCTGTGCCATAAAAAAGTCCAAAGGTCACGTAAATAACTGGTTACCGGGCATTGCGCAACTGACTGAACAGCGACTTGAAACGGCGTCGTACATGGGGCGGGGTAACTTGGGTGGTCTCCTTCACCGGTTGTTCTTCCGCTGCCGGAGATGGCTCGTTGGTTTCCAGTCCCCGGACACCCCCAACGATGTCTCGATCCCCGGGCCGCTGCGCGGCCGTCGAATTTGCAACCGTGGGTAACGGCGGAGACTTTTCGGTTTTCCCGCCCTCCCTGTCGGCCTCGCAAACCGGGTCTGTACGTTCCCCAACTTCTTCCCACTCGACACCCTCCATGGGCGCGTCGTCACCGGGTGCACCGTGTGACTCGATCGCAGATGGTGCCATCACCCCGGCCGGTGGGAAGCGATCTTCCTCATCCGGTATTTCCGTACGGTCCCGCGCCACGTGAGTCAGTATCGGGTCCTCTTCACGCTGGGAAATGGGCTCCAGACTCTCATCAGAATCAGCAGCGCAAGCATTCGCCTGATGGGTGGTCGAGGCTATGTCCGCGGACCTACCTTCGTCATCCCCCGGTTTCTCCGGAGAACCGGTCCCGGACCGAGAATCGTCCCGACCAGCTGCCGGCATCCGGGGAGTCACAGGAATCTCCTGGGCAAACGTCTCCGCGAAAGGATCCCCCCAGTCATAAAAGACGAGTTCCACCTCGGGGCTTCGCATCGTTTGGGGGGACATCTCATTTTCCAGTTCCGAAACTGTGGCCACCACATCGTCAATCCGCGCGACCGGATCGGGTCGGTCCTGCAATCCCTCCGGCGGCTCGCGATCTGGCACACCTTCCAATGGCTCCTTTGAGGTGTGGCCGCCCGTCAGGAGATCGGTGGGGACTTCAAACGACTCATTGCTTTCGGGTGCCAAGGGTGAAACATCCAGCTCCCCATGCGGGCCGGCCAGTGATTGACCTTCCCGATCGCGCCAGCCCTGCCGGTCCGCTGGCTCGGTTGGGACACTCGCTCCACCCCCGGAGAGGTCCGCGGCGAGGTCCTGGACCGCATCACCTCCGATATCGGACCAGCTTCCAAATTCGACGACACTGCTTGCACCGCCCGACCGCGGAACAGGATCCCACGGGATGGGAAACTGCTGGAGATCCGACCATGCTTCCTGCACGAGTTCCGGAGTGACCGTCTTCAG
>NZ_JACIYL010000990.1 GCF_014359955.1 Thermogutta sp.
GTTCCCCATGATTGGATTGCATTCCGAAGGGGCGGAAAACTTCTCCTGGCCCCGATATCTTTTGGACTATCTCTGGCATGCTTTTTTGCCCGTTATGTGCCTCTCCCTTTTCAGTCTGGCGGGCCTGGCGATGTATGCCCGGACGAGCATGTTGGAGGTCATCTCGCAGGATTACATCCGTACTGCCCGGGCCAAAGGTCTTTCCGAGTTTACCGTCATCTTCAAGCACGCATTACGGAACGCTCTCATTCCCATTCTCACATTGTTTTCCAGCTTTTTGCCCGCACTTTTGGGCGGGAGCGTTCTCGTCGAGTACATCTTCGGAATACACGGAATGGGCCGCCTGAGCTGGGAATCCATAGAACAGAAAGACTATCCCACGCTGATGGCGCTCATTTACATCGACGCCATCATCGTTCTGTTGAGCATCCTTTTGACGGACATTCTCTACGTGCTGGTGGATCCGCGGATTACCTTTTCCGCTCAAGGTGAGGAGAAATGACCGCCGGTCAGTCCTACTGGCAAATTGTTTGGAAGCAGTTCCGCAGGAACCCGTTTTCGGTGGGTTCGCTGTGGGTTCTGGCAGTGCTTTTTCTGCTTGCCATCTTTGCTCCCGTGCTCGCCTCCAATATTCCCTTTTACTATCACGATGAGCGTGGGACGGCGTGGCCGTGGTTTCGAGCGCTCTTCAATCCCGAGCAAGCCGTGGATTACTGGTTCAACCTGGCCCTGGTGGCCTTTTTCCCGTGGCTGCTCGGCGTGGTCATCCACGCTGTTCGGTACCGCCGCCGTTATCCGGACAGGCTGCTTCCTGCGGGAAGATACGCGGCGGCCTATGTCCTGGCCATCCTGGCACTTGGCGGCCTCCTCATGATCCCCGGCGTCCGTCCCGACAACCGCTACCGTGCCCGAACATTCCCCGAAGAGGAGTTCGCCCGCCAGGGGACAGCCCGGGCTGTGTATCCCCTGATTCCCTTCGGGCCGACCGAACAGGACATGGACTCGCCAGTCAAACCCCCGCTCTATCGCAAGCCGCAGTTCACAACAGACCCCGTCACCGGTGAGAAAATTCTCTTCTGGCGAAAGAGCAACGACGGCTTTCCCCACATTTTGGGCACAGACGACGTGGGGCGGGATGTCCTCGTAAGGATGATTTACGGGTTGCGGATTTCCCTCACGGTTGGTTTTGTGGCCGTGGGAATTTACATGGTTATTGGAATCGTGCTGGGGGCTGTCGCCGGTTATTACGGCGGGTTCGTGGATATTCTCATCTCGCGTATCATCGAGGTGATCATGCTCTTTCCCGCGTTTTTTCTGATCCTGACACTCGTGGGGCTGTTGGGCCAGAGTATTTACATCATCATGGTGGTCATCGGGTTTACCGGCTGGCC
>NZ_JACIYL010000991.1:0-1000 GCF_014359955.1 Thermogutta sp.
ATTGGGACGGGTGAGCCGGGCCTGCGAAACGGAGCGTTCGACGCAGCCCAGTTTTCCAGTCCTCAGGGGATGGCGCTTCTCGGCCAGGTCCTTTTGGTGGCAGACACGGAAAATCATGCGATTCGGGCGGTGGACCTCGAAAAACGCGTGGTGAGAACAGTGGCGGGAACAGGCCGTCAACTGCGCCGTCCCCCACCGATGCGCATGGGGGCACCCCTTTCCACCGAGTTGAGCAGCCCGTGGGATCTGTGCGTGGTGGGGGAGTGGATTTATATCGCGATGGCGGGCTGTCACCAAATCTGGCGGATGGATAACCAGTTCAGCCGGATTGGTCCGTACGCAGGAAACGCCCGGGAGGACATCGTTGACGGGCCGCTTCTCCCGCCGTCGCCGTACGCCTTGGGGTTTGCCTCCTTTGCACAGCCCAGTGGATTAGCCACCGATGGTCGATGGCTTTATGTGGCCGACAGTGAAGGAAGCTCCATCCGAGCTGTGCCGCTCCGGGGAGGTGGCGAGGTCCGGACGGTCGTGGGAACCGCCCATCTGATGGCCGCCCGGCTTTTTACGTTCGGGGATCGCGATGGGCCCGCCTCTCAGGTGCTTCTTCAGCATCCCATAGGGCTGTGCTATGCAGGGAAATTCCTCTATGTGGCCGATACGTACAATAACAAGATCAAGCGGGTGGATCCCCAGACCGGAGAAACCGTGACCGTGGCCGGTGACACCCAGCCGGGTAACAGCGACGATCCGCCCCGATTCGACGAGCCGGCTGGGATTTCGCCTGCTTCAGACTCCGTCCTCTACGTGGCTGACACGAATAACCACGCGATTCGCCGACTGGAGCTGGCCCCGACCGTTCGAGTAGCGACGGTGACCATCAAAGGCTTGCAGGCCCCGCAGATCAAACGCGAGAGTGAGCCGCCTCTCGCCGATGTTCGCTTCCTTTCTCGAGAAAAGGTTTCCGTGCGTGCCGGTTCTCCCGTGAAACTTCGCCTCGATC
>NZ_JACIYL010000991.1:1010-1390 GCF_014359955.1 Thermogutta sp.
TGGAGATTCGGGTTCGGCGATTGCGGCAGGCTGTGTCATCGCCGTCCTCAGGGGACTCGCGGCAGGGCTTCGAGGTCTTTCGGATCAAGCCCCAAGAGGGACCTCTCGAAATCGAACTCTCCCCGCTGGACTCCGACACCAAGACGCTTGAAGTGGTGGCGGTGTTTTACTGGTGCGAAAAGTCCGGCCGTGGTTTGTGCCGCATCGGAATCCAGGGCTGGCGTATTCCTGTGGAAGTTTCCGAGGGTGGCGAGAGCACTTTGGTCCTCGAGCACACCGTCGGTCGCTAGCCGAAATTCATTCTCTCCAGAGTCGCGCAGCGGCACGGAGGAAGAACAGACCGTCGGCAAAATAGCGGGGAGCCAGCCGCCAGGGGTCGC
>NZ_JACIYL010000992.1 GCF_014359955.1 Thermogutta sp.
TATCTCTCCCACTCGGCGTCGGCGTGGCAGTTGAGGTTTCGCGACTTTCCAACTCTCCCGCCACGCGTTTTTCTCCGGCCCGCGCGAAACCGCGTGTGGTAGCCCCATGGACGTTCCCCTGACTGGGAAATCGCCTTCACAGCGGGTTCATGGTCAGGGATATCCCGGCCAATTGTCTGTCTCAAGGACCGGACTGACCGTGAGGTGGCCGCTTTGCTCACCACGACTCACGTCGAAAGATAGATTTGCCCGCCGTGACCACCCCAGAAGTTGAGCGAACAGGTGATGTTCTAGTTGAAAGCCGGGATTACGGCAATTAAAATCGCTCAGCAGTGAAAGGTTTACAGTGAGTTCTCATGTTTTCAAATGGGAAAGGAGAAGCAAATGAGGGCGTGCCGGTTGGTGTGTTGGGGAGTACTTGTCGCAGGCGTCCTAATCGCAACAGTCAGCCAAACCAGCTTGGTGAAAGCGGAGCCAGCAAATGCCGCTCCGGCTTCACCTCCGACAGCTTCTCAACCGTCCCCCCAGTCTGCTGACCAGACCAGTGAACTATCAAGGGCGCGAGAAAGGCTCCCAGAATTCTGGAGAATGCGTCCCAAAGAAATTCAGGAGGCACTCGCGTTTAACGAGCAGACATTTACCGAAAACGGGTGGACGCTCACAGCAAAGAAGTACCTTTCTCCCGAGCAAAAAGCAACCTTCGAAAAGGAGATAAAGACCGCACTGCAAAAGGGGGAGGGTAATGTAGCGCAGCATCTAACCCAGTGTGCCGAGCCCGATTACCAGGTGAAAATCGAGGTCAACCCCAGGCAAATTCTGGAGGATGGATTGCGTCAGGACAGGCAGATGGAAGCGCTATCCATTGCCGAGGTGGACGAAACGAACAAGCGATTGCGTTTCCGTGCTAACAAGCCTTTGTTTGAAGCAGAAAAAGAGAAGCTGACAAACGAGTTGAAATCGATGGCCGACAGACTGGGATTTACCGGGTTTCTCGTGGTCCTGGACACGCCACCGCCTTCACAAACTTCCACGTCCCCATCGAATCAGCCAGCCTCACCGCCACCTGTCACCCAGAAGAGTGATTCTGTTGTGTCAAAACAGCCCCCAGAAACATCTCCCATCGCCACCAACGATGAAGCGCCATCAGGAAGCCAGGTCTGGGAGCAAAATCTGGCCGGGCCATTCACTCTAGCACCGTCCGTCGAGTGTTATGCGGTTGGTCATCGGTGCTTGCTAGGCCGCCTTTTCTGCTGCTTCTGCAAGCACCACGCGGTGATGCCCAGCGCGGATTGCTTTGCAGAACCAGTGTATGTGGACAGATCTTATCCCATCACACCCGCGTTCGCCAGTGCCAAGAATGTGCCCAATGGCTTTTGGAATAACGAGCCG
>NZ_JACIYL010000993.1 GCF_014359955.1 Thermogutta sp.
TCAAGGCCCTCCACGATCTCGCCATGCAGTTGGCCGCAGCTCCGGTTTCCAAACCTGCGGAAGGCTGATGGTGGCCCGGGCTACCACTTGCCGAAGGCTTTGCCGTGAATGGCCAAGCCGATTACTGGCGAAGGATTCTTTCCGGGCGGAGGCTTTGTTCATCCAGGCTGGGCAGGCCGTCAGCCATTGCGGCACGTGTCTGCTCGGACTCTTCCCACGTGCTCAGGCGGGTAATCCAGTCGGCGAGGGTTTGCCGGGTTTGGGCGTCGATCTTCAGATCGGCCGTAAGCCGCTGCAAGGTGATGGGGCGGAGTCGGGCTGTACGATACACGGAGCCCACAAAGTTCATCGTTTGCTGGTAGTTGTTTTCCGTCATCGACCCAAGCAGGGGATGGAGCGCCCGCGTGAGAAGTTCCATGCCCGCCTGTTCCACCTGCACATAGAGGTCGAGTTGGGCCGAGACATACGGCGTTCCACCCGCCTCCCGCAAAAAACTGCTGTTGAGGACAACGACGACTTTCCCCCGCACCGGACGCAGCATGAGAGGGCCCGAGTAGCTCCCCTCCGAGTACACCACGTGCTGCGATGTGCCGGTGTAGATGTAGACCACCTGGGCGATGGTGCCCGCGCTGTCGTCGAGTCGGTACTGGCGGGGACCCAGCACGTCCAGTTTCAATTTGGTGATCCCCAGCGCCTGCCACATGGCGACGATCACTTCGGGATGCTCGACGAGGAAGCGATAAAAGTCGGGTTCGCACTCGATGATGGGGGAATGCATCACCTGGAACATGGCCGCATGGTTGACCACCTCCAGCACGTGCGACCGCCAGGTGGGGGTGAGCTGGTCGAGGGGGATTCGGCTGACCGCTTCCTGCTTTGCGGCCTTGCCGCGGGGAGTTTCCCCGGGACCGCGAGAAGCGCCCACCTCCGCCAGGATCGGATGCACGTCCCCCTGGAGCACCACCCCTAAACCCAGAGCCAGCCACCGCAACAGATCACGTCTGCTCCAGGCTCCTCTGCGGACTGTCGCAGGCGAGAAGTCCGGCGCTAATTCCGGTCCGTTTCCTCTCGGTCCTTTATCAGGGGCGAAGGTCTTCCATGTCATAGGGTCGATTTCCAAGGCGGACGCCCCGCTTGCGGACAGAAGGCCTCGTTCACCAAAAGTCACTCTACCCATTATTCGGCGAGCGGCCTTCCCGGGGTGAATAATTCCTCTCGGAAGAGTTTGCGGAGCAGATGATGGTTCTGTGTTTTTCCTATTTTCTCTTGTCTCTGTCCCGGCCTCATGCGACAATCTCGCCGTCGATTTTCGACTTTGTAATCCACATGTCCTGGTCCACATGCGCACGAATCCGCCAGGTCCAAAAACGCCAGAGTACCAGGTTGCCG
>NZ_JACIYL010000994.1 GCF_014359955.1 Thermogutta sp.
ATCCTCGGACACAAACGTGATAGGCGATGCCTGCCGGGCTTTGTCAGGATTTTCAGGGATCGCGCCGCCGATCAGGCGGGATTCCGGCGAATCTGGAGCGTAGTGCTTGATCTGGCTGGGATGATCCCCGATCGTGAGAAAATCCGTCGGCCCGAAGAAATCGACCACGCAGGTGACACGGCTGCTCTCGCTGGTGAACTCTCCAAGGTTCCCTTCCAATTCCTTGACGCCGCCACTTGTTCCCAGCATGGCTACCAGATGCCCACCTGCCGACCAACCAATGACACCGATCTTCTCCGGATCCAGGTTGTACTTTTTGGCATTTCCGCGAATCCACCGGATCGCTGCCTTGCAATCATGAATTTGGGCCGGCCAGGTGGCATCCTGGCTCAATCGATATCCTACGGAGACTCCGGCATACTCCCCACTGGCCACCCAGGGGATGAGCCGCCCCACGACCTGCCGTTTGTCACCGCCCAGCCAGGCACCACCGTGAATCGCCACCACGACGGGAAGCGGCTTATCCGTCGCCCGCTTTTTGGGCAGCAGCAAGTCGAGCCGCTGTCTGGGATGATCGGTTTGAGCGTAGGGAATATCCCAGATGGCTTCGATCGAGTCGGGGACCCGCGGAGGTTGCCCCGGTTGGTTTTGCCTTCGCGCCGCCTGGACCACGCGCTGGCGGAACGCGGCGATCTCGTCCGCATCCACCAGGCCGTCATTGTTGGAATCTATTCGCCCAAAATTTTGCGCGATCGGTGGAGGTGCTTCTTCCCGACTGAGCTTGCCGTCTTTATCCCGATCAAAACGAGCGATAAAACTCGCTGGTGACGGCTCAGCCCTTGCGACGGCCGCAAGAATTCCCCCACTCATCAAGACAACAGCCACCAAAATTCTTCCCACGAAGCGCATCATCGAATTCTCCCACATGCAAAGGCCACAACAGCACGGCAAAAACGAGGCGCCGACCGGCAACTCACGCTGACCCAGCCTTGGTGTTTTCCGATGTCAGGCTGAGCGTGCCGCGAAGGTATCGCGAGAATTGAGGCCGCCGTTATTCTGACGTGGGTCGTCACGGTTGTCCAGAATGGCCGGCTCCATTCCGCGGACCTCTCGTCCATAAAAAGAAAACCCCGCGCAACATGCGGGGTTCTGGCTACCACTGTCGGCTTCGCGCTGATGCAAGATTAATTTCGCAGAACTGATTTCGTGCGCTTTCGACCCGTCCAAATCAGGCCAAAAGCGCCCAACACTGCCAGGCTCACCGTGGACGGTTCCGGGATGCACTCCGTGGCCACGTGGAAGCGATCAATGAGAAAGTACTGTCCGACCGGCACAAACGGCAACATCAGGGTGATTTCTTCCCATAACGGGTTGGGTTCCAACTGAAAC
>NZ_JACIYL010000995.1 GCF_014359955.1 Thermogutta sp.
CGGCGGAGACGCAAACCACAATGGGTTGAGCCGGATCTGCGGATCGACGTCGGACGATTGGAGCTCCGGCCAGTCCCTGAACTCCCGAAGCTTCTTTTCCACGGCGAGCCCGTTCGCCTGGATATTGTGGTTCTCGCGCCGGCTGGTCGAACAGGGACTTTACCGCCTCCGCAAGAGTGGCCCATGCTCGCCGAAGCCATTGCCCCGGGGTTGATACGGGTCGTCCAGACGCACGAGCCACAATTTATCCGGTGGCCTCCGCAGTTGAGTGTCAACGGTTTTATCCGTCAGTTTTTTCGCAACGTGGTCCTTCCGGGTGATCGGGGGCGTGGGACTCCATTTTGCGGCGCGGTGGGCCCTGCGCGTGGCCCCGAGGGGCAACTTTTCCTGGTGGGAATGATCATGCACGCCGAACATCCTCTCTTTCTTTCGGTCGAGGAAGTCGAATCCGAAACGATGTGGCGGAGGCTCATTGAGGTTCGTGCGAACTGACACGTCCCGACTTTTTCTCGGCCAATGGCGAAACGGACATCGACACGTGGCCCCGTGCGAGTGGGATTCAACACAGAGGTATGTGACGGTAGGGGCAATTCATGAATTGCCCATGCAACAAATTCCGTCAATGCCATCTCAGCGGTCTTTACAAAAGCAGGGATTGATCAGCCGCGCAAGGTCTTGATGGAGCGCGGTAAGCTGAAGAAACTTGAGGAATACCTTCTGTGTAACCGGAGCATATGCGGTGCGATTCCTTCCCCTTCTGGTAGAAAAGGGGCACAGCTTCCGTAGATAGCGTGCGATGTATCTGGCTGGAAAAGAAGGAGGACAACGGCTGAGGGAGTATCGGTGACGGAACTGACCAGAGAAGAAATTGCCGAACGTTATTTCGCTCAACTTCCCTTTACCCCGTATCCTGTCCAGGAAGATGCCCTGCTGGCCTGGTTCTCTTCGAAACAGGGGGTCCTTGTTTGTGCGCCGACCGGCACCGGAAAAACCCTGATTGCCGAGGCAGCCCTTTTCGAAGCCCTCCACACCAACACGGTGGCGTATTACACCACGCCTCTCATCGCGCTGACCGAGCAGAAGTTTCGCGAGATGCAGGAGGCGGCGGTACGATGGGGATTTTCAGCCCGTGATGTGGGACTTGTCACCGGAAACCGCCGGGAAAACCCCGATGCACAGATCCTCGTGGTTGTTGCCGAAATCCTTTTCAACCGCCTTCTCCACCCAGAACTTTGGGATTTCAGCGTTGTCAGTGCTGTGGTCATGGATGAGTTTCACAGCTTCAACGATCCCGAAAGAGGTATCGTCTGGGAATTCACACTGGGCTTGCTTCCGTCTCATATCCGCACACTTCTTCTGTCTGCAACAGTCGGAAACGCGGTCGAAT
>NZ_JACIYL010000996.1 GCF_014359955.1 Thermogutta sp.
GGACTCTGTCCCGATGAGGCGACGTTTCAGAAGCTCAAGACGGAGATGGCGGCCATCCACTGCGAAGTTATTCGACCGCAGGTCATACCGTGATCGACTCACGCGTTCTCCGTGGTTTTGGTGGCCAATTGGGGACCGGGATTTTATTCCACACGAAGGAGCAGGGCCGACCCATCGCCAGATTTGCGAAATACGCGACATGCCACGGACACGCTGTGCTGTAGGGGCGGTTCATGAATCGCACTGACCCACGTTTTTCGCCGTTGCCTTGACTTCGGTACGGGCAATTCGTGAATGGTTGGGCAATTCGTGAATTGCCCCTACCAGGCGAGACGTTCCATTCGGTTCAATCCATCGGCGTGAACTTTCCCGACAACACGCTGGGGTTTCGGCCTCTTGCGATTTCCTCACAAAAAGGGAGGGGGCCGGAGCCCGGACATTGCCGACAATGCGCGTCCTGCGGGCAGCGGCGGGTTCTCGTAACAGTCCCTGGTTTTGGCGACGATAACGAGGAAGACGAGCGGCGGTCGGAACGCCGTGCGCGAATTGTGGTACGTTGTGCGGAAAGAGGACGGGGATTGCGAAGATGCGTTTCCTGCAGAGTTTCATTTTTGTGGTGATTTTGACGGTTCTCCCGACTGCACCGACGTGGGCACAATCCCCCGCCAGAGATTTGGGTGCTCCAGCGTGTTGCGCACCTTCTTATGCCCTGCTCGGTTACCAGCAGGGGTGCTGCGAATTCACCCCGAGCCGCTGCAGCCAGGTTTGGGCCGGCTACTGCGAGATGAAAAAACTTCGGGCATGTCACCGGTGGGCGGTGGCGCGGCCTGTCGGCGGCTGGGAACGCCACGCACCGTGTGGCTGTGGTTCAACCTCTGTGGATCCCGTCATTGGGCAATATGAGGGAAAGACCAGTGAATAGCCGCACGCAAGCTGTGACGAATTGTGCCGTTGGAATCGTCAGTGGCGAGAGGATCGTGCCCGTCCAGATGAGCGAATGATGACGCGAAAACAAAAACATTTTTGCTGAAGAAAAAAGAGCACGTGAGCCGATATAGATAATAACCTGCCGGGAGGCGGGATGCCTGCCGATGTCCCCGATTTCAGGATGAAGATCATGGCAGATCGATGGACCGGTCTGCCATGATCTTTTTTCTTGAGGCCCGCAAACACTCTTCGCGGCCTGCGCTAAACGACACGAATAACCTCCCCCGGTTGCGTGAACACTAGACGGGCCGACACACGATCTTCGGGCACATGCAACCAGCGTGCGGCTGCTTCCCGATACATGACGAGCTGCGGCCGATAAAACTCGACCCGTGCTGCAAGCTGGTCCGGTGTGATGTCGTCTGTCTTGAAATCGATGACGTCAGCCGCGATGGGCT
>NZ_JACIYL010000997.1 GCF_014359955.1 Thermogutta sp.
AGGGCAAGGGAGTGGACTGCAGAACGTATCGCGGCGGCCGAACATTTCTTCGCAGCTCAGGAAGAACTTCAGCGCAAAGTGTGGGGACTGGGGCCATTGCGACATATTTTTGCCCGCCGCTTCACGCCGTTACCTTGGTATGCCAGTTGGGCAGAGTTTCGGAAAAAGCAAGCTTCTGCGATTTCTGATCAGCAATAAGGCCGATCGTGCAAAACAGTTCGATGAAACCCTGGTCGACACGGTTGAGACTTAAGGCGTTGTAAGGTTTCCTGTCCGTTCGCGCTGTTAAAGTGTTTACGGGAGGGCCGACGGGTTGGCTGTGTCCACGCGATCGAAGAGGGAACGTTTCAGTAAGAGAAAATTTTGGCCGCGGAACTCGGTCACAGTGCCCCAAACTTTCCAGAAAACATTTCCGGCGTAGGCGCTCTGAACGCGAAGCAGCCGCTCAAGGGCGAGGTTCTCCAGGACGACGAGTCGATGCTTGCCGTCCTCGGAGAAGAACATGTAGCGATCACCCGCGGGCCGGAGCGTGCCCGTCATCGCCTCAAGCGCTGTGCCCTCGCGAAGCCGTGGCTGGGAATCGTTCGGACCTGCTCTACTCGAACTGGACCGCGGATCGAAAGTGGTAGACGGGATTTGCGGATTAAACGGATCTCCCGACCCGTTGCCCTTGTCCTCGCTTTTGGTAGACGAAGTCTCTCCCCAAACTTTGGGTGTCGCCTTGAGGATTCCAAGGGCGGCCAACCACCGGCCCAGAATCCGCCAAAAGGACCGTCGATCGATCGTGCGGATAACTGTTGCAGATGAAGGAGTGCGGTCGGAATGAAACGGCGGCCTGTTTTCGCTACTTTCCAGCGGACGGTTGGTCAACACGGCACCAAGTCGGACGTGAACAATTGACATGACCGCTGATCACTACCTCATATTCAGCCACCGGGTTTGGGCAGCGCGAGACTGTAGAGTACGAGAACCGAACCGGCGGAGAGCATCGCGTAGCCAAGCCATTCGGGCGGTCGCACGGTTTTGGGAGGAAGGTTGGTCTGCACACCGGTTACGGCGGCAACGGCATCGCTGGCAGTCGCTACGGGATGGCCCGTCCGTTCGGCCAGGAATTTCGTTGCCTCTGGCGTGAGGACCACGGAGTCGATCATCCGCAATTCCAGCCCGAAAAAGAGCAGGAACAATCCCAGCATGTAATAATGGTACCGGTTCAGTTCCATGGCCTGCCGACCCTCGCCAGACTTCTATTCCCGTGGACAGTCGCCAAGGTTCCGCGTGAAGACCGTCAACGATGCTCGTCTGAAGAATCTGTGTTAACGGGTTGCTAATGAAACACCCAACGTGGCGTGTCCTGGTACATCATCGGCGAGAACGCTCTTGGCGATT
>NZ_JACIYL010000998.1 GCF_014359955.1 Thermogutta sp.
CTTCCGATCTATGAACCCTGAAGCCCGGACACCGGCGGCCTCTGATCCCAAGTCGGCACCCTCCCCAGGTGGTGAAACTCTTCGCTTGACTGAAAACGTCAAATTGCTTTTGGAGCATGCCGCATCGGTGGCGAAAGCGGCAGAAGCAGCAGCCATTCTCGTTTTATGGTCGGGAAAAGCGGACTGGTCCCGCGTGACGGGGTTGCTCGGAGATCAAAAACTCATCGTCGCCGTGGACACGCCTGCCCAGGCTGAATCTCTCCAAAACTCCCAGGTCCACGTTGTGGTCACCAACATGCCGGAGTCAACGCCGCAAGACCGCCTTTCAGAGGCCCTTGTGGAGTGCGTGACAGAGGAATACGTGGCCCTGGGAGATGAATTGGTCGCCGTGTATGGGGCCTTCGATGCAGCGTCGCTGGACACCCTGAGTCTGTTTCGCCTTTCAGACTATTTGGGAAGACTGACGGTTCGTGAGTTACGGCAACTCAAGACAGACATCCCGGTCGAAACGCTCAAACTCGTGATCAATCTGGCCATCGAGATCGGCCGCGAAGGCCGTGAAGGAAAACCAGTCGGCACGATTTTCGTTATCGGGGATACCCGGCGGGTTCTGGCCCATACTCGACCTCTGGGCTTCGACCCTGTTCGAGGTTACAGCAAACGGGAGCGAAACCTCTTCGATTCCAAAGTTCGTGAGGGAATCAAAGAAATCGCGCAGCTCGACGGGGCGTTCATCATCAGCAAAGACGGATACGTCGTGGCTGCGTGTCGTCACATTGACTGCTCTGCTGATGGAATCTCCCTGAGCAAAGGCCTGGGTTCAAGACACTGGGCGGCGGCCGCCATCACTCGCCGCACAAAAGCCGTGGCGGTTTGCGTCAGTGAATCCAGCGGTACGGTGCGGGTGTTCCACGATGGCGAGGTCCGCATGCGCATCGAGCCCGAGCGAAAACGCGTTGTGGTCTGGCGGGACACTGACGGCAACCCGGAAACTGCCCGGTAGAGACGCACGGCCTGGGAGTCCTCGGGAAGCGACACCTTCCGGTTCCAGAAAGCCGCTGTTTCCGGACGAGAAGGCCCCGTGTCGTAAAGAGCTACCTCTCGGGACGTTCCATGACCAGGCTGAGATCGAAACGGTGTTGCGGATCGGTACTGGTCAAAATCCCGCGTGGCCGAATCCATAAATAGCTATGAGTTTCCCCCCGAGACCCCTCCTCCGGTACAACGTACAGGTAAACCGCTGGATTGTTCGTCGGGCGGTAAACAAATCCGTAATACGTGGCTAAAAAAGCCAGCAGCCGATTGGGGTTGCCGGTCGTCCCTTCGAACACAATTCTGCGAACCTGGCGCGAGGCATCAAAATAATAAGTGATCGTCCCGACCA
>NZ_JACIYL010000999.1 GCF_014359955.1 Thermogutta sp.
ACGGACCCACCCACATGGACGAACCCTTTGAGCAGGTTGTAAATAAACGTTCCGAACGTCTCCTCCACCGTGATGACATCCCCTGGGGCAATGCGGAGGTTTTCCGCCGGATTCTTGGCCGCCGTGCGGAGGTTCGCCCGAATGAGCACAGGCTCGCTGCGTCCCCGTATTTGCCGTACGATCCATACCTTATCCGCCAGAGGATTGGCACATCCGCCCGCGAGGGCAATGGCGTCCAGCAACCTCAAATCCTGCGCCGCCGGGAAAGCATACATGCCAGGCTTATTGACTAGCCCATCCACATAAATGGGATCGAGTTTCCGCGGGGGCACGAACACCACATCCCCGTCCTGAAGCCGGTATTCCTGGAGGGACTGATCGTTCTGCCCAGCAGATCGCAGATCCACCTTGATGGACTCGCCAGGCGCGGTCGCCTCCGTAAAAGAGGTTAACTGGCCTGGAGCGTTTCCAACTTTGGAAGCGAGAGCCGACGCGACGGAACCTGCGGCCCAGGATCGGCGAATTTCCACGACCGGGTCCGCATCCGGTTTCAATCCTTCGGCCTGAACCAGAGCCGTCAGAAGGTCCGCCTGGGCGGCCGGGATGTTGTAGACCCCGGGTTTTGCCACCGCCCCAGTCACCGTTATCCGGTAAGTACGGGACTGCACACGTTTGATCGTGACCGTTGGCCGACGGTAAACGTCCCGCTCAATGGCGGCCTGGGCAATAGCCCTTTCCGCATCAGGAAAACGCATGCCGCCCACGGTCACTTTCCCGATGGGAGGGACCTGAATGTTGCCCTCGTCGTCCACCCGACAGGAAATAGCGGTATCCTTCGTATCGAGACTGGTGAGAACGCTGACTTCCAACAGATCGCCCGGCATGATCACGTCGCTTGGTCCCTGGTCGCTTGCCAACTGTGGCAGGGCCACATCGCGAATATCGGTCACTGGCGGGGGTTGAAATTCCACCGGAAGGGCCCGCGCTTTGTACACCATCCGGGATGTGCATCCGGCGCAGAGAAGCCCGAGTATGAAAACGACCAAACTCCGCCCGAAATGCCCACAGGCCCCTTCCAGGCCGGGCAATTGGAAACGGATGGCCGCCATCAGTCGCTGAGCGCAGTCATCTCGCATGGGGTAGCACCAGTGGTTTCGGAAAAACCTCTCCTGCTTCCATGTGGTCAGGAAAAACCGCAGCCCGGGCGGGCTTTTCACGCTTTCGGGCAAGGTCCCGGTACGGTGCATGCACCTGGAGCATCCGGTACATGACACCGGAGTTCTGACGACCCCGCGCGAGGGGGTAGATACCCAAAAAGGCGCCCGATCGTCAACAGCAAAAAACCGCCCCTTTGGGTCGAGGGAAACTGGAGAAG